>JBGSVX010000400.1:0-4451 GCA_041752795.1 Terrimicrobiaceae bacterium | reverse complement strand
TCACCTGTGTGACCGGTGTGTCCGGCAGCGGCAAGAGCACACTCATCAATGATATCCTCCGGGCCGCGCTTGCCAGGGATCTCAACCGGGCCAAAGAAAAACCCGGAGCGTATGCGACCATGACCGGAACCGAGCAGTTCGACAAGGTGGTCGTCATCGATCAATCGCCGGTTGGGCGGACCCCGCGATCCAATCCCGCGACCTACACTGGAGCCATGGGGGTCATTCGCGACCTGTTTAGCGAATTGCCGTCTTCGCGCGTGCGAGGATATGATGCCGGCCGCTTTTCACTGAATACGAAAGGCGGACGCTGTGAGCATTGTGAAGGCAATGGGATCATTAAAATTGAAATGCACTTTCTTGCGGATGTGTATGTCGATTGTGAAGTGTGCCGTGGCCGCCGGTTTAACCGGGAGACCTTGGAGGTGACCTACAAAGCAAAGAATATTGCGGATGTGTTGGAGATGAGCGTGGATGAGGCCTCCCGGTTTTATCGAAACATTCCGGCTCTTTCCTCCAAGCTGGAGACCATGCAGGATGTGGGGCTCGGGTATTTGCGGTTGGGTCAATCGGCGACGACCCTCTCCGGGGGCGAGGCCCAACGGCTCAAGCTTTCTGCCGAATTGGCGCGCAGGGCAACCGGCCGAACGATTTATCTTCTGGATGAACCTACAACTGGACTCCACTTTGCAGATATTCATAAACTCCTCGAAGTCCTCATGAAATTGCGCGACGCACGAAACACTCTCATTGTCATCGAACACAATCTCGATGTCATCAAATGCGCGGACTGGATCCTTGATCTTGGCCCCTTGGGAGGATCGGGCGGTGGTGAGTTGGTCGCCCAGGGAACCCCCGAAGCGGTTGCCGCAAATCCCGCCGGCTTCACCGGCCGATATCTCTCCCGCGTTTTATGAAACTATATTCCGCAATCGGATTAACCATGAAGGCCATGAAGAGCATGGAGTTCATTGAATTAAGCAAAGACAGGACCTTTGATTGCGTTCATCCAATAGGTGCGGGTAAACCCAATTATGCCGCCGCTGCTTTTGAAGATCCTCCCTTCATGTCCTTCATGCTCTCCATGTTAAACCCAAGTCTTTCTGGTCTTCCGGCTCGGGGATTTGGGATGAAACGTGCGCTTTGTTTTCTCGTTATTGTTTTGGCTGTCCTGGGCCCAGTCGGTGCCATGGATCATGCCCTGGATCCACTGGCGAGCGGCCGGGCGGCGCTTGAGGAGGGATTACCGAGCGTTGCGCTTGCCAAACTGTCTCCGATCAAGCCGCAGGACCTCACTCCTTCGCAACTCGCCGAGCGGGAAATCCTTCTTGTGCGGGCCTCCCTGCTTGCCGGTGATCCGATCACGGCGGCGGCGCTACTGGCGTCCACCACATCCAAGTCCAAGGACTTTGCCTTCTGGTCCGGCGAAACCAACGCAGCGCTTGGGAATTTCGAAAAAGCCCTCGCGTTTTATCAGGCGGCCATGCCCGGAATGGAATCAGGCCTTGGAGCCGCAAGAATGCTGACCGCCCTTGGTCGGCCAGATGACGCCATGGAAGTGCTGAATTCCTTGGAGCAAACCCCACACGTTCGCTTGGAACTTGCCGCACTTCTTCTGGATAGAAACGATCCGACGGGTGCCATGTCCGTTTTGCAATCTCTTGGGGATATTCCCGGTCGGGATGCCGCCCGCCGGGACTACCTGCTTGCCACAGCCGTCTTCAGAAATGGAGACCCGGCCAATGCACTCAAAATCCTTGACCGTCCCTCCAAGCCCGATGCGGCGCTTGCCCTCCGGTCCTCGATTCTAAGGGCAGCCTGCCTTGCAGAATCCGGAGATCGGGACGGAGCCGAAGTTGTTCTCGAAAAGTTTGTGGAGAGTCATCCTTCGCATCCGGACCTTTCGGATTTGTTCATGGAATTGGACCGGCTGTATGCCTCCCAAAAATCCCCCTCCAGTTCTGAACTCCGGAGGTGGTCGGAGGATCCTGTCAATTCCTCCCGCGCTGCGCTTGCCCTCTATTTCGTTGCACGCAATGAGCAGAGGCTCAACCGGGCCGATCGGTCAGAATCCGCCTATGCCGAGTTTTTGAGTAAGCACCCAAATCATCAGCTCTCCAAAAATGCCCGCATCGAATTATCGTCCCTTGCTCTCGCAGGCAACAAACCGACAGAAGCTTTGAAGGCTTTGGGCGGGGTTCCCGGCGCAGACATGGATTTTTACCGTGGCCTCGCCTTTGCTGCCGGCGGCGACTACGCGGCAGCGTCCACAAGCTTTGAAAATGCCGCGAAAAGTTCCGGATGGGAAACCGCACGCTTCAACGCGGCTCTCTCAGGAATTCTTGCCGGCAAACCCGTCCCGACCTTTGCTGGGAATGCGTCCCTCAACTCGGAACTGCGTCTCGCCATGGCCCTTGACGCGGCCCAGCGGCGGGATCCAAAAGCAGCGGAGTTGCTTGAAAAGGTCGCTCAGGAAAACATTTCCCCATGGTCCGAAACCGCCCTGCTCGCTCTGGCTGAGTGGAAATACCTTCAGCTCGATTTGGAGGGAGCACGCAAAGACATTCTCCGCATTTCCTCCTCAGGCAATCCGGCCACCATCGAACGGGCTGGCGCGCTCGATGTGTTCCTGCACGATGATGGCACCCCGGATTCCGAACCCAAAGTCGTGATGGCTGCGGAAACCTTTCTGACCAACAATCCGTCCTCCCCTCTCCGGGCAGAAGTTTTAATGAAGCTCGGTGAGATCCATTTTCGAAGAGGTGATTACCTCTCGGCTCAATCCAGCCTCACCAAAGCCGCGGAGGCTAATCCCGGCTCCGCAATTGCCGAGAAGGCCCGCTTTCTCGCAGCGCAAGCGGCCTCGCGCTCCATGTCCGAGGCCGGAACCGAAGAAGCCTTGGAATTGTATGAAGTCGTCGCCCGCTCCGGGGGACCCCTCGCCCTCCGCTCCCGACTGGCTCAGGCCCTTCTCCTCAATGCCCTCGGACGTCCCAAAGAAAGCATTCCCGTGCTCGAAAAAATTCTGGAATCCGGGCCTGATGAAGAACTCCGATATGCGGCTCTCATCGAAAAGGGAGACACGTATTTTGGCCTTGGAGATTCCGATCCCACGGCCTACCCGGAGGCCATCGCCGCATGGCGCCTCGCCTTCGCACCAGAGGTTCCCTCCCGCTGGAGAAATCAGGCCCTCGTAAAAATTGGTGCCGCTTCCGAACGCCTCGGGGAATTGCCAGCAGCTCTCGCAAGTTACCATGATGTCCTCTCAGCCAAGCCAGATGAAGAACCTGAATATTTCTGGTTTTACAAAGCCGGATTCGATGCGGTGCGAATCCTCGAATCCCAGGCCCGCATCGATGAGGCCATCGTGATCTATGAAAAACTCGCGGCCCGCGACGGCCCACGCTCCGAGGAAGCCAGACAACGCCTCAATGCTCTCCGCTTGGAAAATTTCCTCTGGGAAGAGAAAGCACCTTGATTCGCAAAAGACCACTCCACCACCACGAACAAATCACCGCCCTGGCATGGTTTTGCTCGTGGTGATGCCCGAACCCCAACAAGCCCATCGGGCTTTCAATCCTTCATGCAGGCATGAGTTCCAAGTGGAGTCGTTTGCCAAGAACCGCCGCAACTTTGGCAAGTGTTTTCAGCGAAAGTGAGTCGTTTTTTTCGTCAAGAAGTCGATGAACCGCAGCGCGACTGGTCTTCATTTCCCTGGCAAGTTGGGCAATGGACTTTTTTTGAGCCTGCAAGGCATCGGCCACTTGCATCGCAATGGCCCGCTTGGCGGCGGCAGCGCATACCTCTTCGTAAATTTGTTCTTCTTTAAGGAAGTCGTCGAAGTCACTTCCCCGATGTTTGTTTTGTTGCTTTTTCATATTCAAATTTCCTTTGCTTGGCTAAATTTATCGCTTCCTCTGGTGTCTTTTGGGTTTTTTTCTTGAATCCGTAAACCAGAATTATTTCGCCTTGATGTTCGAAGAATATCACACGGGCGATCCCGCTCGGAATACTGGACCGCACCTCCCACAGGCCACCGCCAAATGAATCAACCAATGGCTTCCTCCATTGGAGAGTAGCTTGCACAGTTTTAATATCCTCACCAATTATCCGTCGCTCCTCTTTTGATATCGATTTCAACCACTCTCGAACCGGCTCATTGCCTCCAGCTGCAGCAAAGAATCGAACGGATCGTGGAAGTTTTCGCATTTCTTATTACCAGTTGTAATAGGTGCATCAAAAATGATTCACTGTCAATCGGCAAATTTATGCAGAAGAATAGCAAAGGCCCGCGACGGCCCACGCTCCGAGGAAGCCAGACAGCGCCTCAACGCCCTCCGCCTGGAAAATTTCCTCTGGGAAGAGAAAGCACCTTGATTCGTTGGACGCCTTGCTTTGCAGGGCCCCGCCCGCAACGCCGACGCGTAGCGTCTGAGGGCGTGCCCCGCCCG
>JBGSVX010000399.1:0-7648 GCA_041752795.1 Terrimicrobiaceae bacterium | reverse complement strand
TTCGAACAAGTGAATGATCACAAAAAATTCCAACTCTGGAATCCCTGGGCAAAAATGGATCCTGAGGCGAAAATGACCTACAGCGGTGAAGATTCGGGTGTTGGTGCCGTCGCCAGTTGGCAAGGGCCCAAAGCCGGTGTGGGCTCCGCCACCATCATCGAAAGCAAACCTCACGAACTAATCCGTCAGCGCATGGACTGGGTCAAGCCCATGGAAGGCACGAGCACTGTCGAATTCACCTTTCGCCCCCAAGGGGATAAAACCATCATCACATGGGCAATGTCCGGAGAAAACCAATTTGCGGGCAAGATTTTCAGTCTCTTCATGGACTGCGAAAAGATGGTCGGCCCGGAATTTGAAAAGGGCCTCGCCGATCTTGAGAAAATTGTCACGGGTACATCAGAAAATTTTATTCCAGCCAAAAGCGGGGCTCCAATTCCTTAATCCAAATGATCCCAAAAATAACCGTCTCCACGATCATTTGCGCGCCGGTCTCCAAGGTTTGGCAATGCTGGACAAACCCCGCACACATCATTCACTGGAATGCCGCCAGCGACGACTGGCATTGCCCAACGGCTAACTCTGACCTCCGGGTTGGCGGTCAATTCCTAAGCCGAATGGAAGCGCGTGACGGCAGCAATGGCTTTGACTTCACCGGCACCTACACATGTGTGTATCCTGAAATGCGCCTTGCCTTCATTATGGGAGAGGACCTGGATTCCCGTGAAGTGGAAGTATTATTTGAGCCAACCGAAAATGGCACCGCAGTGATCGAGACGTTTCAGCCCGAAGACATCCATCCTTTGGAATTACAGAAGGCCGGATGGCAAGCGATTCTTGATCGATTCAAAAAATATGTCGAAGCAGCGAACTGCTGAATTGAGAAATGACCATTGTGATTTCTACAAAATCACCCAATCAGCTATCCCTAGGAATTACCCGGGAAATCCCCTAGGCTATGGGCATATCGCCCTCGTGGCGGATCCTGATGGCAACATGATTGGTCTTCACTTGATGCAGTAATTCATCCCATGCCTATCCCTACACCACCAACCCGCGAGGAGCTTGAAACTCATCCGGTGGTCAGCCGCGAAGAATGGCTCACCTCCCGCAAAGAACTCCTCGCAGAAGAAAAACTGGCCCTGAGGCAGCTTGATGCGATCAGCGCCAAACGCCGCGCTCTTCCATGGGCTCGCGTTCAAGAAGAATACACCTTCGAAGCCGAGGGCGGACGCGTGAGCTTGGGCGACCTTTTCCGCGGGCGGAGTCAGCTGATTGTTTACCATTTCATGTTCGGTCCCGGCTGGAAGGAAGGCTGTGACGGGTGTTCCTTTTTGTCCGATCATGTGGATGGCGCCCGACAGCATTTTGAACACAATGATGTCGCCTTTGCAGCGATCTCACGCGCTCCTCTCGCAGAATTCCTGCCATTCAAAAAACGAATGGGTTGGCATTTCCCGTGGCTTTCCTCAAATGGAAGCAGTTTCAATTTTGATTTCGGAGTGTCCTTTACGCCCGATCAGGTTGCCTCTGGAAATGTGGGATATAACTTCGGCACGACCCCCTATGCCCATGACGAACTCCACGGTCTGAGTGTCTTTTTCAAGCGCGGGGACGGTTCCATCTACCACACTTATTCCACCTATGCCCGTGGAGTTGAATTTCTCGTGGGCACCCTGCAATTCCTGGACCTCGTTCCCAAAGGTCGCAACGAGTCCCGGACAATGAATTGGATTCGATTTCATGATCGTTACGATGCCGATTGCTGCGGCACAAAATGCTGCGAATCAAGGTAGCAAGTCCGCCGGCGAGCCTTACGGCGACTCCGGCGGGAGCAGACTTCGCCCTCGCGTGTGATTTTCGAGGCACGTCAGCGGCTCACAAACTCCTCCCGGGACCGGTCAAGAATGCTGGCGACGATTTCCTGTTTGTTCATGGAATAGGGCTCAGTTCAAGAGCTGGTTGATCCGCGTAACCACGGAGAAAGAATAGGAGCCATCCAGAACCATCCGATTCACAGCGTCATCATCGCTGGATGCGATTGCGATGACGATGTTGCTGTCCAGCAGGTTCATTCCCCGCGTCCCGGCAACGTACGGTCCCGGCGGATTTCCCGCTGCCATTCGACGGGATCGGCAATTCCCCGGAACGTGCCCCGCTCACGCAGTCGCTCCAAGGCAGCCATCGCCATCTCCCGCAATGAGCGCTCATCCTGTTCCATCGCTGCCTCCAGGGTGGCCGTCACCCGCACCTTGGAATTTCTCAAATTCAGGGGTAGCGGCAGGTGCACCGTGCCGTCAACATCTGGTTCCAAAATCGCCGTGATCGTGCTCATTTGCATGACAATACTGCCGGCCATAATCTCATGCAATCGCGAAACCAGTGACATCCGGAGGCCCGGCCATTATTCCAGCCCTTCATCCATCCGTGATCATCCGCGCAATCCGTGGTTAAAAAATGCTTGAGGAATTTATTCCACAAATGGCCCAAATGGCTTCCTCTCCTCGTCCGCTCTCACGTAATGCCTTTTGGATTATGCCACGATGTCAAAGGTCGGCCCTATGCCGCGACGAGTTCCACGCGGGGCACAAACCCCAGTTCAGCAAGAATCTCCTCACAATCTTCCCAAGCCAAACCGAAAGCACGTACATCCGCCACTCCGAGGCGGGCAACAACCCTCGCCAGCATTGCGGACTCGCGTTCGTCAAACTCACCTTGCATCAAGGCGTTTTCCGACCATTCCACCAACCCGGCCAGAGTGATCTCATGGCGCAGATAGGCCCCGATTTTTCCGGCAACGTGTTTTTTTGTGATAATCATGACTATTTGATTTTACACTTTCTTGTGGCCTTTATCCAGCGGGTATTCCTCGTGGATTTCAACGAGTCGTCCCCCCTTTGTCGTAAATCTCCTGCCAGAATCTAATGGTTTCCTCTTCGGCATCCACTTCCTTGTGGTATATCGCGCACCAACCCTGGCGCCCGCTCACTTCCAACCGATAATGCCGGGCACCGCGGGGCAAATCCTCCCATTGCCCGAACTTTTTTTCGTTTTGTGTTCGCTTGCTCAAATCGCGTGCCCCAGTTTGCCGAAACTCTCATTCCAACCACTCAACCTCAAGCAAGGAAATTACCAACATTTGGAACCCTGATACCTGTTAACCACCAATTTCACGAATAGACACGAATGACGGAAACCAGAAGGTACCCGCAAAACATCCGAAAGCCTGAACGATAGACAATACTTCGAGCCGCCATCCGCCTCCGGCAGGCCTTCCGGCGTGACAAGGCGGCGGGAGCAGACCAGGGAGAGTTGACCACTAATTGACACTAATCCGCCTTCGCGAAACGCTACGGCGGGACACGTCTGAAAGGCCCAATGGGGTCTTTCGCCATAGTGCCAGAGGCGAACCAGTTTATCTGAGAGGAGCAGATGCGGGGATCACTAGTGATCCGCAGGAGTGAACTGCAGCGATCTCCCAAGCTGGCTTGAAGAGTCGTTGCAAATCACTCCCCCGAACCGGCAAGCCGGTTCCCGCATCTTCTCCCCCACCGCCATTGCGGTGGGTTTATTTCTTTAATCAGTGGTTAAAATAAAACCAATCACCCTCGCTCGGGACGAGTGACAAGAGCATTACTCCATCCCTTCCCGCTCGCGTTCCTTTTCGTAGCTTTTGCGCCTTTCGCGGGCATCCTCTGCTATTCCACAAACGGCCCAAACCGGTTTCCGTCTTCATCGCAGATCGTGCCATCCGGGTGAACTGTGACCGGAACGACATATTCTTCGACTGTGATGGCATCATCAAAATCCCGCCCGCCATCAAGGAATTGCTGCAGCCGGATCATCATGAAGTCTGCAATCTCCTTCTGCGCCTCCAACTCCGTTTCAAACACCACGAATTTGTCCTCCTCATCGCTCACAGCCGGAACGGGGCCCTGAAATAATGTGTTGAGGAAAATGCAGAAACCATTCCGAGTTCGGCTCTCTTGGGAAGCGTTCATTCCTGTGACCCCATCTGACTCCTGATCTTCCTGATGATGCCCCGGTAGTCCTCCGCGATGGCTTCCGCTTCGCTTGGCTCGCTGCAATCTTCAATGATGAAAAACTCGCCTTCGGGCATGCTGCCCGACCGCAAGAAATCCGCCGTCTTCTCCCATGATTCTGCACGAATGCTCAAGCCATCAAGTAGTTGGCCGACTTCATTTTCGTTCAGCGTGATTGTGTAATCTTTGCCCATAGTGGGTATGATTACCTGGCCAGGATTGCATCTCTTTGCAATCCGAATATTCTGAGGTCATGCCTGCCGCAAGACGCTGGACCAAAAACGAACTCCTCATTGCCTTGAACCTCTACCACAAGCTGCGGTTCGGTCAGATGCATGGACGTCAGCCAGCTATCATCGATCTGGCCAAAAAGCTCAATCGCAATCCAAGCAGTCTGGCCATGAAGCTCTGCAATTTTGCGTCACTCGACCCGGCCTTAAAACTTCGGGGAATCAAGGGGCTCGCGGGAGCCAGCAATTTGGATCGTGCCGTGTGGCAGGAATTCCATGAGACCCCGAACGAATCCATTCCTGCGAGTGAAGAGGAACTCAGGAAACTCTTCGCGGTTCCGTCCCATGGCACAATTGAAGTGAACCCGCAGGAGGGAATCAAAATCAAAAAGAAATCTGCCCCAGAAATCACCGAAACGCTTGCCACCGTGAAACAACGCCGTGGCCAAGACTACTTCCGCGAGGCCGTGTTAAACAACTTTGGCGGACGTTGCGGCATCACGGGTATGGACCTCCGCGAACTCCTCATCGCCTCGCACATCCTCCCATGGAGCACCCACCCCGACGAACGTCTCAATGTCCGAAACGGCCTCGCCCTCTCCCGTCTCCATGACGCCGCCTTCGACTGCGGACTCATCGGTTTTGATGAGAACCTCCGGCTAATTCTTTCTCCACGCCTGAAAAGGAAACTCTCCTCCTCCGCTATCAAAACGAATTTCGCCGATTTCGCTGGGATTTCCCTGAACCTACCTGATGACGCCCAACTGCCAGCACCTCAATTCTTATCTGCTCATCGGAAGGCCTCTGGCTTGTAGTTTCCGATCGTAATTCTCGGCTCGCAAAAGCAGAGTTTAGTTACCTGCGGAAAAGACATTCGCTCTGTGCCAGGCGAGATGGGCTTTCGCCGGACGGAGAGTGACGCCATCAAGAAAAGTGAGGGGCTTGCCATCGCGGGCCTTGAGCCATTCGGCTTCAGGTCCCCATTCGGTGAAGACTTCCCGCGCCACCTGCACGCGGTGGGTGTCTGTCACGGTCCAGAGCCCTTCGTCAAACATCCAGTGCGCGTCACGTGAGAGCGCGAGGCCGTTCTCGGGGTTGTCATTCCTCGATTGTGAAAACCGGTGAATGTGCGCCGCCTCAACGAGCGTTGCGCCCTTGCTCGTGTGGACTCCATATCCGGTGAGCCCGCAAGTGAAACGGTATTGCGTGACAACGATCACCCGGAACCGCGCATCCCGACCCTTCGATTGGTAGTCCGCCGGGTCTTCTTTCATCCGATACCCGAGTTGGCGGATCTTCGCCGGGGTGAAACCAAGAGCCGTGTAGAGCGCGGCCTGTTCGAGTTCCGGAAACCACGTCTCAACAAGAATCCGTCGAGCCAAGTCCCGCCACTCGCGATCGTGTAGCGCGGAAAGGAATCCGGCATCCAAATCAACCGATCCCGTGCTCTCCGGACTCTCAGCCCGTTGTCCCACCTTCGTTTTGGGAACCCAGAACCCCTGGGAACTCAGATAGAAGAATGGCAGATCCAAATTCGGCCTCCCACCCCAACGGGGACCAACAATCCGCCAATAGGAGTCAAACCGGAGCCTCAACTCCGGCGACTTCCTGAGAACCTGACCAGAAATCTCCCCGGAATCTGCAAGATCGATCAGGCAAAGTAAAAGCAGCGGCTTGTGCGGCGCGAACCGTGCATTGCCTCCCCCCTTCGCCTTGCTGATATTCGGGTTCAGCTTGCGCAGTTTGGCTGTCCAGACATCATTCGGTAGGCTCATAAATATTCAAAGTCGATCGCCGTGAAAGTTGCCGAAATGGGTGGTTTCAATTCATCAGTTCATTAACCCACACGAGCAGCTTCAAATAATTCAGCGGGCGCTGGAAACGTAAGATCCCAGACCATGGAAATCGGGCGATTTCCTTCATAGGAGAAAAGTCGAGCAGCCAGCCCAAGGAAGATGAATGGGGAGGTATCTCCTTCCGTGCGTTTATCCAGTCGGGCAAAAAAAAGTACGGTGTAGCCGCGGTCTTGGAAGTTGATGTAGTTTTGCCCGGCTTTGCTTGCCTGCGTTGTCGCCGCCTGGCTCTCCCAGTGGAGCCTTGACCGGCTGATCAGGTAATCCTTGTAGCGAGTGGTCGGTGCAAAATCCTTGTCCTCTTTGCGAAAGGTAACCAGGTGTATGTAGGTCTTGATATTCTCCAAATGGATGACGCCCACGCCTGTCGTTCCCGAGCGTCCGATATCAGCAAGCTTGAATGCTGCTTTGATTTCAGAAAACCCATAGGCGGAATGGAGATGCAGGGTAACATTGCCGGGGAGCACGAGTGGAGCCGTAGGGTATGGATGAATGCCTTGGCGCCATTCCGCTACCTCAATCATGTCCGCGTTGGAGGCTGGATTTCGCCGCCATTTGGTGAAGGATTCTGAGTAGGTCTCGATTCCACAGTCGGCACCCTGCCTTCCCCATAATAGGTAATGGAGTGCCGCACTCTCCGAATCGGAAAAACCAAAGTCAGTGGCGTCTTCTGAGACAGTTGGAGCGCTAATTCGAATTATCTGGTTCAACCGAACAGGGTCTGTGCGTAGACTGATCCTTCGAAGCGCCTTTCGCGCATCATCTAGGTCGGGATCTGCGACCGGAGCTTGCTGGTGCGCCATACTCTTCCACTCAGACCAGGTTTTGTTTCGCAGGATTTCGAGCGGAGTGAGTGCCGTTGCGTCCACGAAGTTGGCGAAACTCAGAGGTCGCCCGGTTTCCGACTCAAATGTTCGGATGGCCTCGGGAATAAAGTTGTTCAGGTTGCCGAGGCTCTGGCGGATATTTTCCAGAATGCGCTCGCGGGCTACCCGCTCGAGTTGAATGCTGCATCCTGGCGGCAAGTTCGGGAAATCGCGTTCGATTTCCTGATCGATCCGGCGGCGCTGCGTTCTGAGCAGCGCGCTGAATTTACGATCCATTCGATATTTACGGTGAGCTTGCCCAACGAAATCAAGGACAGTGAGGCAGTCCTTTTCCGGGGCATGGCGGAGGCCGCGTCCGAGTTGTTGAAGAAAGACAGTAAGGCTTTCCGTCGGCCGCAGAAACATGACGAGGTCTATCTCTGGGATATCCACTCCCTCGCTGAATACATCCACGGTGAAAAGAAAGGTGATTCTACCTTCCCGAAAATCCCGCACACGTTTGCCGCGAGTCTCGCTGGGGGTATCGCCCAAAACCTCCTCTGCCCGGAACCCCGCTTCTCGGAATTTCACTGCCATGAATCGAGCGTGTCTGACACTGGCACAAAACCCCACAGCCCGCGTGGATGAGAGATCTGGTTGGTAGCGGTGGATGCTTTGCAGAATCAGGTCGAGTCGCTCCTGTGCGCGGAAGTGAT
>JBGSVX010000398.1:0-2501 GCA_041752795.1 Terrimicrobiaceae bacterium | reverse complement strand
TATTCGCAGCGTCGCCAGCCAACAGAAGCATATGGGCTTTTGTATTTACCAGTTTCTCAAACGATGCATCAGCAACCGCGTCGGACAAATGCGCTAGATGGGCATCGGTAATCCAGAGGAGGAGTTTCATGTTTGATCCCTGCGTAACATGTCTGAGAAACCTATGAGAAGTGGTGGGAGAGGGTTTCGATCAGGCTCTCCATGTCGTTTGTTGCTGTTTCCCAAACCTGATTAATGTCCACATCCCCGTAGTCGTGAGCAATGATATTGCGCATTCCCCGCATGTTGCGAAAGGGGATGTTTGGAAAAAGTGCGCGCGTTTCCAGCGATATGCGGCTGGCGGCTTCCCCGATGATTTCCAAGCGGCGAAGCACGGCATCCTGCTTCTCGATGTTCAAGAAAAAGTCTTCCGGGCTGACTCCATCGAGATATCGCGTGATGGCGGTGGCTGAGTCCAGAATATCGCGCAGCAAACCGTTTTGCTTGTCATCGAGCATACACGGAGACGGGAGATGAGAGCATGGATCTGCGGCGGTAGGGATTTGTGCTCTTTTCGACAGCCTTGCGGGAGACAAGGTCTACCGCACAGCCAAGCAAGTCTTCCAAATCTTCCTTAAGCGCCCCCATTTCCAAGAGGCCAAATCGCGAGCCCGGCAAAAAATCCACGAGCAAATCAACATCGCTTCCCGGGCGGCCCTCACCACTCGCCAACGAGCCGAAGACTTCGACGCTCCGGACCGGAAGACCCCTGCATGCGGATGTCACAGCATTGCTGATATCGTCCAAAGTCGGAGGCGTCTTGTCCATGCGCGGAAGCTAATCGCCCGTCGTCCATTTTTCAAGCACTGAGCAAAATGAGAGCCGGGGCAGGTTTTTTTGGGGCAACACAAACGTGACAAGGCCAAGCTACAGCGTAGAGGCAGCCACGATGCAACCACAGTAACGATGGTTCCCGGCTCAACTTACGACCGACCCCGCTCAAAAACTCTGGGAATGAGGACGGCTACATCGGATATCCTTACGATGCAGGAGTAACAAGATTTTCATCAAGAGAAAATGGTGTGGTTCGAGTGGCGCCGAACAGGAATCCAAATTTTACAGGATACTGAAATTCAGGAACTACAGGATTTGTCTGGGATATTTTAGCTGGCGAACAGGTTCTCTCGGGTGTTGAGTGTCACAGGTTTGATGGATTCCGGTTCCACCTCGACACGCCGGCGCTCCGGCGTTATGCTCCTGGTATGAAATACGCCGTTTTGATCGAGCCCGTTGAGGAGTCGGAAGGCATGCCGGGGTTCTACTACGCCCATGTGCCATCCCTTGGAATTACCACCCACGGGGGAGGAATTGAGGGTGCGATGGCTGCCGCGCGGGATCTCATTTCGCTCTGGATCGAGGAGATGAGGGCCGTAGGGAAAGATCCAAAATCTCCCGGCGAGTCCATACTTGCAACGCTTGAGGTGGCGTAATGCCCTACAAGGCGAAAGAGGTTCTTCGGCGATTGGAGCGTGCCGGATTTGAGGTTCGCAGGCAAAGCGGTTCGCATGTTGTCCTGCGGCATGCTGACGGAAGACAGACTTATGTTTCGATGCACCCCGGAGATGTGCCAAAGGGGACGTTTCGTTCCATCCTCAAACAGGCCGAGATGGATGAGGAGGAATTCAAAAAACTGTAGGTTTGATCCAGACTTGGCAGAACAATTGACTGTCCCTACAAGCGCGAGTTTGGAACAGCCAACAGGGTCGGGGCATTTTTTATCCCAAGAATTGAATTCTATGCGGGGCGCAGGTCGCGACCGCCCACTCTCCGCAACCCCAATCACAAAAAAAGCGCGGGCTTTTGGCCCGCGCTCTTTGTGAAGGATTTGAGTGTTTTGAATCAGGCGGAAGCAGCGGCTGCTTCGTCGCGGTCTTTCATGGCGGCCTTGCGGCTCAGTTTGACGCGGCCTTTGTCATCAACTCCGATGCATTTGACCCAGACGGCGTCGCCAATTTTGACAACGTCTTCGGTTTTGTTGACCCGGAAGTCGGCGAGTTCGGAAATGTGGCAAAGACCGTCTTTGCCGGGAAGCACTTCAACGAAGGCTCCGAATTCTTTGATCGAGACGACCGTGCCTTGGTAAACTTCTCCGATGGAAATTTCTTTGGTCATTCCCATGATGATCTGCTTGGCGCGGGCCAGAGCGTCGCCATTGGCGGAGTAGATGTGAATGGCTCCATCGTCCTCGATGTTGATTTCGGCACCGGTCTCGGCAACGATTCCTTTGATGGTTTTTCCACCAGGGCCGATGATCAAACCAATTTTGTCCGGGTTGATCCGGATGGTCTCGATGCGTGGGGCGTAAGGTGACATTTCCGTCCGTGGCTGGGCCAGGGCGGCATTCATGACTTCGAGCACTTTGTAACGGGCATCGCGGGTGCGATAGATGGCCTCTTCCATGAGCTTGAGCGAGATGCCAGGAAGCTTGAGGTCGAGTTGGAAGCCGGTGACTCCGCTGTCGG
>JBGSVX010000397.1:0-3174 GCA_041752795.1 Terrimicrobiaceae bacterium | reverse complement strand
GGATCTGTTTGTCATGGTTCGAATCCATGCGAGGCAGCCAGTTGCGGAAAATCAGCAACTTCAGACTTCCTGACTCGCAAGGAAATCGCATGAGCATGCGTAAGCGAAGGGGGCCCGCCTGCAACGCTTCGCGTATCGATGTGGGCGTGGTGGGTCGGCAGCTGACGGACCGTGTGGATATAGATTTTCAACCCAATCAGGATCATTCCTTTTCCTCGACATTCCAATTCTTCAGGTTGGGGTCATGAGGTCTCAACTTACGCATTTTTCCTCTCAGAAAAGCGTATTCCAATAACCCGCACATTGACTGCCTTGGAATAATACCAAACGCACAGCGGGATAGGTAAAAAAAGTCGGGCACCTCAGCGATGTGCCCCAACCAAGTAAACGGTAGGGACGGATCGCCGAACCGCATGTGGATTCCACCCAACTCGGCGTCAAAGCGGAATAAGGGTTTCACCCCATTGTCGGCGCATTGCCTGTACGGGATTATAAAGTCTCACTCTAGCCGCCATGAAATCTTATGTAATCCTCGGAATTGTTCTGATTGTTCTTGGCACTGCTGCTTTGATTTATCAAGGCATCTCCTACACAACCACGGAGAAAGCGATTGATCTTGGGCCTCTTCAAGTGACAGCGCAAAAGCAGCACACGATTCCCCTGCCGCCAATATTCGGGCTCATCGCAATTGTTGGAGGGGTTGTTGTGTTTGTGGTTGGAGGACGCAAGTCCCATGTTTGAGACACGCCATCAAGTATTCACCATTTGTGTGGGAATCGGGGCCATTTCCGGATACCTCATCGCCCTCCGACTGCTCTGAACATACTACCACCGGTCACATTGCGACCGGTTCGAAAAAAGGGATAACATGATTTCAAAAGTTGGCATGCTCACCATCTCGGGTCTCGAGGAGTTGGGAAACATGGTGGGGTTGGTTCAGGGAACATTTTCCGAAATCTTTGAGCGGGTCGCAAAAGGACGGTCCCCGTTTCGTATGGATCATGTCCTGCTGCAGGGCTACCGCGCCGGAGTGGGTTCGGTGCCCATGGTGATTCTGCTCTCTCTATTTGTCGGCCTCACGATGGCCTTGCTGACCGGATATCAACTCAGAGTGTTTGGAATGGAGACTCTTGTGCCCGCCGTGGTCTCCGTCTCGTTCACCCGGGAAATGGGGCCTTTGTTTACGGGCATCGTGCTCGCATCGCGAATTGGTGCCGCTTACACAGCCGAGTTGGGAGCCATGACCGCTGGTGGTGAGGTCCAGGCCATCGAAGGTATGGGAATTGGTGCCAGGCGATTTTTGGTGGCTCCCCGGTTTCTGGCGATCTTTTTCCTGACTCCCTGCCTTGCCATCATCTCAATACTTTCTGGAATTTTTGGAGCGGCACTCATCTCAGAGCTCATGCTTGATATCAGTTATGGGTATTTCTTCGACCAAGTGATGACCAATCTTCTCATTCGCGATGTGCTCTCGGGGATCGCGAAAAGTTTGTTATTCGGAGCAATCATTGGATCCATTGCCTGCTACAAGGGCCTCGCAGTCAAAGGCGGGGCGGTGGGAGTCGGCACGGCAACAACCTCCAGTGTCGTCACGGCGATCAGCTCGGTGATTGTCGTCGATTCGATTTTTAATATCTTCATCCTGACCTTTTTTCCATGAGCGCGCCGGGAAAAAACCTTGTCGAAATGCAGGGTGTGAAACTCACTTTGTCCGAGAAAGTGATTCTGGAAGATGTGAGTATTTCCCTCCCCAAGGAAGAGGTCCTTGTAGTCATGGGCCTGAGTGGATGCGGGAAAAGCACCCTGCTGGGGATTCTAATGGGACTACTGACGCCGGATTCGGGCAAGGTCATTTTTAACGGTGAGGATATTACCAAAATGTCCCGGTCAAACCTGAATCTTGCCCGCACTCACATCGGGATGGTTTTCCAAAATGGTGCCTTGATTAGTTCCCTGACCGTCGCGGAGAATGTGGCACTTCCATTGGAGGAGCTCACAAAAAAGTCCGCTTCTGAGATTGCAGAAATTGTCGCACAGAAGCTTAAGCTTGTTGATTTGGAGGACGCCTCTGAGAAGTTGCCATCCGAGCTTAGCGGTGGCATGCAAAAGCGCACTGGTTTGGCACGGGCTCTCGCGTTGGAACCCGAGCTTGTCCTGTTTGACGAACCCTCCGCAGGCCTGGATCCCATCAACAGCAAACTCATCGATGAGCTCATCATCAAATTGCGGGATGAGGAAAAAGTGACTTCCATCGTTGTCACCCACGAGATGGAGAGCGCCTTCACGCTCGCCACCCGAATGGCTTTTCTTCATGAAGGAAAAATTCTTTTGCAGGGAACCCCCGATGAATTCCGAAATTCCAAAGACCCCACAATCAGCGATTTCCTCACCTCGTTTAAAAACAAAGAACCCTAGAAAAAATCATGCAAAACTCAAAACATGCTCTCACAACCGGCCTTCTCGTTTTGGGCACACTTGGCGTTCTGGTTACCGTGCTCGTGGTGATTGGAATGCCGGGACTGATCCACAAACTTAACACATTTCAGATTTCTTATGACAATGCGAATGGCATTCGTCCAGGTGCCCCAGTGCTATTGGCTGGCCGGGAAATCGGGGAGGTCAGCATGCTTGAGTCTCCAGTTCCCATCGAAAAGCGCCCGAAAGGATTCGAACATCACGAAGTTCTTATCACAGTCCAAGTTGACGCCAAGGCACAGGTCTATGACAAAGTTGTTGCACGCTTGGGTCAGCAGGGACTCATGGGGCAACAGGTCATCGATTTTATCCAAGGCGACGAATCCAGCGGCCTAGCAGCAAACAATAAAGGATTTGTCGGCGAACGAGTCCCGGAGATTTCCGAGGCAATGAATAGTCACATGGTCCGACTCACAGGCCCGGATTCCGATCTGGCAGCCACAATCAAAAGCTCCAAAGTTTTCATGCAGACTTTAAACGATGCCGATATTGATGGGATCCTCGAAAACACGAAGGAGTTCACAGAGACAATCAAAGACGAACCATGGCGGGTGCTCTGGCCGAGCAAAAAGCCGCCCTCAGATGAGGAAGTCCCGCAACCGGAGGAGGAATCCAATACTCCTCAAAAAAAGAGCAAACCATTCAAGGTGATTCCGATGAACCGGTGAGGTTGTGACAGATGGCACGAACTTAAGGCGG
>JBGSVX010000396.1:0-4700 GCA_041752795.1 Terrimicrobiaceae bacterium | reverse complement strand
CTGGCCAAGCTCGTCGCACAGGAACAAAACATTTACCCTCCCGCCGAAGTGCAGGACCTCTGGATCGCCAAATTGCTTGACCCCGCCCGAACCGTCTTCACCTTTCCTTTTCTTCCCATTGCCGTGTGGCTCGTCATCCTGGCCGCCATCCTAACCGCGCTTTTCCTGCGCTACACCCGCCTCGGGCGTCACATTTTCGCCATTGGCTCGAACGAAAAAACCGCCGTCCTCTGCGGAGTGCCCGTGAAATACACGAAGGTCATGGTTTACCTCATCGGAGGACTTTTTAGCGGCTTCGCCGGGATCCTCTTCTTCGCCCGGCTGGGCTCCATCGGCCAGCCCACCGAGGCCATCGGCTATGAACTCTTTGTCATCGCCGCCGCCGTGATCGGTGGAGCCAGCCTTCTCGGCGGACGCGGCACCATCTTGGGCACGATGATCGGCGCTCTTATCATCACTATCCTGCGCAACGGCGGCGTCAAAATGGGCTGGCCCCAATATACCCAGGAAATTGTCATGGGAGCCGTCATCATCCTTGCCGTGGCCATCGACAATCTGAGAAATCGCAAGCGCCTTTGAAATTTTTCGAGTTCCGCAGCGCATAAAGCACGGGCACCACACAAAGCGAAGCCATAATGGACGGCCTGCAAGACATCACCACCCCCTCCTCCAGCGCGGAGCGCAAAGATGCGACCCAGTTGATCTGTGCAGACCTCATGGCAGCCGACATGCCATCTAGCACGGTTGTCCACGAACGTCTCGCCGTCCGAACCCGCCCGCAGCGAACGACGTGTCGAAATCCACGGTCAAGCCATCCACGACGCCACTCTTGAGGCCGGCTGACTGCTTCTCGTCTTCTCCATCTTCATGGAAATCTCCGATGACTGGGAATGCTCCAAAGCTTACCGCAACCCAGACCTCATCAGCTAATCACCGCAAATCCCTTCCAACCATCCTAATTCCTTTTTACCGTAAAATTGTTGCTTAGCCGGGAGAAGTCCCAAGTCCCGCGCAACCCTCAACTTTTTCATCCCTCCTTCGGAACGAGCGCGCAGAGGACGCGCAGGTCAAGGCCGAGGCGTTTGGCGCTGTTGAAAAATTCGCCCACCGGTCCCTGGTCGATGTAATAGATGAGCATGATGCTGTTGCGCTCGCCGTCGGCCGAAGTCATCTGCTCGACGCTGTGCCAACTGTCCGCGGTGACGGCAAAGGCGTAGCCGTGCTTCGGTGCGAACTTGAGGGATTTGACCTTGGTGAATGCGCCGGTCGCCTTATCCTTCGTGTGAAAGGTGGTGCCTAGGTGAACCTGGCTGAGGTTTGACGGCAGGTAATATTGCGTAGTCACGGCCTTGCGGAAGGAATCGCAGTGGACAGAAATTTTGTATCCGCCGAGGTCGCGGATGAGCATGGGCGCGGGGTGCAGCTTTATTTTGTCGAAGCCTTCGGGGAAACGCCCGGCCTGCAGCAGCGACTCGCCGAATTTTTCGCGATAGGCGGCTTCGAGTTCGGGCGAGAGCAGCGCCTCGGTGATTGCCGTCCAGAATTTGCGCTGCGCGTCGGGCAGGCGGCTAAGATGCGCGGGGCGGAGTTCCAGTTTGCGGCGTGCGCTGCGGCCGTTGGGCAGGCGGGCGTCCTCGTGCTGGAGTTCGCCGTAAAAGCGTGTCTCCGGCATGTTCGCTATGATCTGCCCGTAGAGCGCGGGCGGAAAAAACTCGTCCATGATGATGTGGCTGAACGGCGAGGTGCCGAGCGGTGTTTTGCGGACGGACTCGGCGAGATGCGCGGCGATTTCTTTGCTGGAGAATGTGGTGGTCATCATTTTTCCTACCGCGCCGGATTTGTCATTGTCAATTTTGTTTGTCCACCGCGAATTTGAATGCGGCAATTTTAAATTCCAGAACCGCAGCTTTTGTCCATGGTGGGAGGGAGCGGACGAGATAGAGGCCTTCCTGCAGGTCGAGCTATCGCCGGGTGGTCTTGCCATCAATGCCGAGTGATCCAGCCAGCTTGCTGAGATTGACCGTGGTTCCCTGCTTATGGGCCAGCAAAGTGCAAAAACGGCGAAGAAGGATGGGTGCAGCCGTAATGTTCTGTTGGGGCAGATAGCGTTCCACGTAGCTGGTGATAAAGTCCTCGCGCCACTGAAGCGAGGCGTCCACCCCATTGGCGAGAAAGCTGTCCGGGTAACCTCCCCGCTCCCAGTAAGTGGGAAGGGACTGACCGGGTTTTGGAAGTTCAAGAAGTTGAAACGGGCTCATCTCCAAGCAGCTGATCCGACCAGCCTCTGAGATGTCCCTTCCCGGCACTGAAAGGGTAGTGGGCGAGTAGTTCCTGGATTGGCTTGATTACTAGGAAAAACGAGGAATTCTGACATTCAAAACAGCACATAAATTTGCCGAATTACACCCGTTCCGCAGCGCAAGGAGGGGAATCAGTTGATCTGTGCAGAGCTCATGGCAGAATACCAACATGCCATCAAACACGGTTGTCCACGAACGTCTCGCCGTCCGAACCCGCGGCAAGGGAACTTACGAGATCACGGAGGACGTGGCGCGTCTGGTTTGCGTCAGCGGGATCACCACTGGAACGGTTACCGTCTTTGTCCGGCACACAAGCGCCAGTCTCGTGATCTACGAAAACGCTGACCCCAGTGCGCGTAATGACCTTCATGCCTGGTTCGAAAAAATCGTTCCAGAAAATGACCCCGCATACACTCACACGCTCGAAGGCCCGGATGACACCACCAGCCATCTGCGAATGGTGATCACCCGCACAAGCGAGGTCATCCCAATCGTCGCAGGCAAGCTTGCTCTTGGCACTTGGCAGGGAATTTTTCTCTTCGAGCATCGGCAGGCGCCCCACACTCGCTCGGTGGATATCGTGGCCATGGGCCTCTGCTAACGTGGAACGGAGTTTCAAGACTTGCCCATAATTGCCGCGATCCCGGCAATGCAGCCGCCGGAAACCGGCAGGGGGCGCAATGAGGGTTTTTGTCAAAGATTGAACACTTCCCTCAGGCCTTCAAACACCGTCGGTGTACCATCGCGGCGAGAATTGTGTCCAGCACCTCGCTGGGATGTTTGCCGATGTCTTCTGTGAGGAATCTCAGGACATAAAATCCATTGCGCTGAAGGAGTTCGTCTTTGCGGCGGTCGCGCCGATAGGCCTCGGTGTCGTTGAGGTGTTGGGCCCTATCAAGTTCAATGATGATTCGTTCGTTGCGAGTCAGAAAATCGACTTCCATTCTGTGGCTGTTTGCTGCGGCCTGAGGGATTCGGTCCTCATCCAAAAAATCGAATTCCCGAGCCGTCTCGCGGCCTTTTGGCGTCTTTCACCTCGGAAATTTGAACTTCCAATTTTTCAGCGCAGAATCTGGAAAACAAGGTGAAGAAAACCAGTGAGTGATTGTCTCCGATGAAATGACACGAATGCATTGACAATATCGGAGGGCAGCGGCTTGATCGTTGGACTGATATGAGTGCAAAATCCAAAATTATTCTTGCGGTTGATCGTCCCGATCTGGCGTCCGCGATTGAACTTCTTGATGGGCTTGCCGGCGATTTGGTGTGGGCCAAGATCGGGCTTCAGTTGTTCACGGCGGAGGGGCCGAAGATTGTGCGGGAAGTCTTGGATCGTGGGTTCCGGGTTTTTTTGGATTTGAAGTTTCACGACATTCCCAACACGGCAAAAGAGGCCGTCGCGTCTGCGAGGGAACTGGGGGTTTCGATGACCACGCTGCATCTTTGCGGGGGGCCGGAAATGGTCCAGGCTGCGATGTCTGAAGCCGGGGAAATGCTGGTATTGGGGGTGACCGTTCTGACCAGTATGGATGAGTCTTCGTTAAGGGCAACGGGCGTGCCGTCCTCTCCGGCGGAGCAGGTTTTGGCTTTGGCCGGAATGGGGGCTGCTGCGGGAATTCGCGGGGTGGTCGCAAGCCCGCAGGAAATTTCCTTGTTGCGGAAAGCTCATGGCCCGGCTCTGAAAATTGTGACTCCCGGCGTTCGTCCTTCAGGGTCGGATGTGGGAGATCAGAAACGGGTGGCGACTCCTCTTTCGGCCATCCGGGATGGGGCGGATTATTTGGTGGTGGGCAGACCAATCAGCGAGGCACCGGACCCGCGATCAGCATTTTTGCAGATTGCTGATGAAGTTGCTCTGGCACTCGGCGAGAGGGAATAGGTTTTCACCGGCTGGAGCCGATGAAACATGATTTGCTATTTCACAAAGTAGCCGGAGACCTTCCATGCGCCGTTAGAAGTTAACATGGGGGTGATTGTTTCGATGGCTTCGGCTTTGTTTTGGAATGCGGTTTTGAATTGAATGACTACATACTCGCCGTCGGGAACTCCCGGCAGGGATTTTGTGTAGCGGGCACCGATTAACTCGCGGGAGAGCACATTCCCGAATGGACCTCTCACGGAAGTGATGGCATTGGTCCATATTTCCTCGGGGACACGCTCTTTGAAAAATGGAGCAGCGTCCTGCCAGCTTTCCTTGTATTTTGCGGCATCCACCAAATCGAGCCATGCTTTTGTGCTCACGGTGGCAGCATCCGTTTTTTCGTCTGCCAGAGCAGACTGGGTCAAACAGACAAAAGCGAGGAGCATCGAAAAAAGTAGTGGGGATTTCATGGAGATTTGCAAAGTGGAACCAAGTTGGAAACTACGTCATACATGCCGAAGGGTCATTCTTTTTCAGAG
>JBGSVX010000395.1:0-1871 GCA_041752795.1 Terrimicrobiaceae bacterium | reverse complement strand
CGATCTGTTTTGCCCATTGTGATCGAGGGGCATTGCCAACACATGGCTGCCATGAGCGCGGGGATCTTCGAAGGCCACCCAGTGGGGCTTCACGCCAAGATGTTTGCAAATGGCTCTGGCAAATTCGCGACTGCCCGTCCCGTTTTTTTTGCCGGCATGTTTAGTCAGCAGGGGAGTCCCGTCCCGGTTGGATATGAGTTTGATCGCCCACCGGGGGTTCACCTCGCCGGGATAGAGTTTTCCGGGACAGAAAAATGCGGCGGCTCCGGACATCGGGCCCTCCTGGAGTTTTTTGGCTGCGGCCTTGGCGTAGGCGAGTTTGGTTGGGCCCACGGCAGCGAAGCTCCATTCTGGACCGGTAGGGTTCACCGGCACAAAGGTCGGTTCCCCGCCAAGCGTGAGTCCGATCCCCAAATCCTGCAAACGGGCTGAAGCCAGATTGGCAGTTTTCTCCATCCAAGATGGCATGGGTTTGCGGGGTTTTGATTTGGCGGGGCGTCGGGGTTTCATGGAACTGGTTGAATCGTAAGAGTGGCCTCCAGCTGGCTGTCGATGATTTCTTTGCCGTAGTAGTGACCGGCGATGGGGGCGATGTCCGCAGGGAAAATTCCTACGGCGGTGGGGATTCTGTGATGGTCGGCGAAGACGCCATTGGTCGGATCGAGTGCGATCCAGCCAGCTCCCGGCACATAACATTCGACCCAGGCGTGCAGGGCATTTTCCGCGCGGCGTTCGGAGGCGTCCATTGATTCGTCCTCCCACAAAAACCCACTCACCAATCGGGCCGCGAACCCACGGGAATGCAGGATGGCCACCTGAAGAACGGCCATGTCCCGGCAGGAACCCGAACCAAGCTGCAGGGTGTCCTCGGGCGAATAAGGGTCGCCCTCCTCCCTGCGTTCGTAAGCAATATTTTCATGAATCCATGCGGTGATATGCGCCAGCGCTTGAACAGTCGGCAGGCGCTCGTCCCCACCAAAGGATTCTTCTGGAAATGCGGAGGAGTCCGCATTGTGCTTCATGTAGGGGTGAAGTACGCGAGCTTCCTCTCCGGTGTATTTGAAAGGAGCGTGCAGGGCATGGGAGGCCAACAGAAAGTGGAAAGGGTTTTTTTCCTCCAGTTCCAAATCCAGTTCCAGTTGGAAGGGCAAAGCCGCAAGGAGCTTCGGAAAAAAACAGACCGCCGTGAGATTGTCAAAGAGGTCCGAACGATACTGCACGTCAGTGTCCGGTGCGGTCGAAAACTTTGTGGAGCTCACTGACAAAAATTTGTCCCGCCTTGGAAACAGGCGAACCGTGTGAGGTGAAAGGCTTGCCGCTTTGGCGTAGAGGAAATTTGCTGAATATTTAATGTGGAGTTTCATGATTTTTCGGGAATTCGTCGCATGGTGACTTTGACTTTGAGACCTTGGGTTCCGGAGCCTTTGAACATGCCGCGAACCGGTGCAGCGTCCCGGAAGTCGCGACCGTAGGCCACGGTCACATGACGTACCCCGCACCACTGATTGTTGGTTGGGTCCAAAGCAGCCCAGGTCATGCCCGGCAACAGAACTTCCACCCAGGCATGCGTGGCAAGGGATCCCAGCAGACCGTCCACTTCGGCGGAATCCGACTCAATGTAACCGCAGACATAGCGCGCCGGAATTCCCGCTGTGCGCAGAACGCTGAGCATGATATGAGCAAAGTCCTGACAGACCCCGGCCCGCTGTTTCCACACCGTGGCGAGGGGCGTGGAGTTTTCGGTGGTGCCGGGTTGATAGGCAAATTTCTGGTGAATTGTGGAGTTGAGACCTTGGAGGCCTTCACGCAGTGGCCGGTCTCCACGGAAAAATCGTGCGGCCCATTCCTTCGCGGGACCGCCTGTGGGAACG
>JBGSVX010000394.1:0-3484 GCA_041752795.1 Terrimicrobiaceae bacterium | reverse complement strand
TCACGGAGATCGATAAAAATGACTCCACCGTGGTCACGGCGGGAGTCCACCCAGCCGCACAGGGTGGCAGAAGATCCG
Organism: Terrimicrobiaceae bacterium; assembly: GCA_041752795.1. GTDB lineage: Bacteria > Verrucomicrobiota > Verrucomicrobiia > Chthoniobacterales > Terrimicrobiaceae > JAJTZA01. The sequence continues at coordinate 3,406 of JBGSVX010000394.1, read as the reverse complement.
GCATCGGTCGCGCGAAGGGCCGCGCATGTGTGAGTCCTGTAAATCATGAACCGTCAAACCTGCTGGGTTTTGAGCCATTCGGCAAGCCCATCGTGAGACATCTTCTGCTCTTCGCGGGTGGCGAGGCGCTTCACGTTGACTTCCGGCCACTCGGAACCGATCACAATGGCAAACTTCGCTCCGGCCAGCTCTGCGGCCTGAAATTGTTTGCCGACTTTGCTTGGCGTGAAGACATGGTCCACCGTGAGATTCGCATCACGAAGGGATTGCAGCAAACGCAGGGCATCACCGCGATGAGATTCCTCGGCAATGACAATCCACGCGTCGCAGGATTTGCTCATGCGTTCCTTCATGAGTTCGGCCGCAGCCGGAACCGCTTCAATGAGATTTCCCAGCACGACATCCCCCCATGCCAAAACCCACGGCGGGCAGGCTCGCCGCGCCTTCGCTCAAACCGCCGACAAGTCCATCATACCGACCACCACCAGCCAGAGCACGGAGCGACTTGGCTTTGTCGAAAATTTCGAAAACGATGCCAGTGTAATACGCGAGTCCGCGAACAATCGAAAGGTCCACTTCAACAAAATTGCCGAGCCCACGAGCATTCAGATTATCCAAAACCGGAACGAGTTCGGCCGGGACAGGGCCGCTGATAAACGATCTCAGATCGAGCAAGGACAGCCCGGTGTTTGCGAGTTTTGCTTCGAGAACGGATGGTTCCTCCCGCTCCAGTTTGTCCACAATTTGCAAAACGGAAGCGGCTGACTCGCCGGAGATTCCTTTGCTTTCTAAATATGCGGACCATGCGCCGCGGTGGCTCAGGCGGAGAACAAAATCGTCAGAACCGAGGCCAAAGGCCCGCATGAGATCAATAGCAAACGCAGCAAGTTCGGAGTCGGCCTCGGGTCCGGGTTCACCGAGGATATCGCAGTTGAGTTGAATAAATTCCCGGAGGCGTCCGCGTTGCTGACGTTCAAATCGAAAGAAGTTGCCAATCGCGAACCACTTCATGGGTTTGCGGTAGTGTTTCTCTTTGGCGGCTGCCATGCGCGCAAGGGTTGGGGTCATTTCAGGACGGAGCGCGACCTGCCTCTGACCCCCATCTTCAAAGCGATAGAGCTGACCAAGGATTTCCTCTCCGCCCGCATTTTTTTTAGCATAGAGTTCGAGGGGCTCAAGGGTCGGGCCATCGTATTCCTCGAATCCATAGGTTTTTGCCACCCGCCGCCATGTTGAGGTCATGGCATGTCGCCACGCTGCTTGCTCGGGGTAAAGTTCACGAAATCCTGCGAGGGCTTTCATCGTGTGAGAGTGGCGGAGTTTTGCATGAACCGAACACGTTCCCTTCCATCGGGAAATCATTCAAGCGGAAATCCGAAGTTTCAAAAATTCGGGGCTGGCAATTTGAGCCGTGCCGGAGTAGTCTTACCCCATGCTCCCCGCAGAACTGTTCTCCTCGGTCCGGGATCGTCTTTCGCAATCCTGGTTTCTCGCCGTCTCGGCACTTTTGCACCTCCTTCTTCTGTTTGCCCTTGGAACCGTGGTGTTGGTGGAAATTAATGATGAGCCATCTGAAATGACCGCTCACAATGGGTTATTGCAGCCCACTCAAGAGATTGAGCGACCACAGGAGCCAGGGGCGGACAAATCGCTCATGGAGGGCCTCAACACCTCTTTCTCAAAAGAGATAAGCTCCGGATTGGTCTCCCGTGATTTTCCAATGGAAAATCTCATCAAAAATTCCCTGCCCTCGGAATTGAATTTTGTAGCGCCGGGCCACGTCCCTTCCCCGTCCCCAGATTCTGCAATCGCGGACATCGCCGTCCCCAATATTCTCCCCGCCCAAGATGTCCTGAAAAGGGATCAGCTCATGGAAATTGGCAAGTTCACCAAGTGGTCTCCCGATGCGGGCAAAGGCAAGCCGCTTTCCCAGAGACGCTTTGCATTCAAAGCCTACCTTGGCAAGTATTCCGGGGGAAATTGGCAGTCCACCGTGGAGATCCGCAATGGAAAGATTGCTGCCGGGAGCCTTCCCAATCTGCTGTTCCTGATGAGCAAGTGGTCCGGTGATCGCATTGAAACCAACGAGCGAAATGTCGAAGCCATTCCGCTAGATAGTCCGGCACTCTTGAATGATCGGCCTCCATTCATTTTCCTAACTGGCACGAGAAATTTTTCTTTGACTGATTCGGAGATTGAAAACCTGAGAACGTATATTCGTCTGGGCGGCGCGGTTTGGGGGGACAGTTCTGTGCCTGGACGCCGGTCGGCTTTTGACATTGCCTTTGAACGCGAGATGAAACGCGTGCTGGGCGAGCAATCAGGAAAGATGGAAGAGCTTCCCGCAGATCATCCAGTTTTTGTTGGTGGGTATTTTCCAAAAATCCGTCGGCTTCCCTCAGGGATCAATCACACAAACGAACCGGTCAAAGTGATGCGTTGGAACGGGGAAATCGCGATCATTCACACAAGGAACGATTATGGCGATATGTGGAGGGTGGGTTTGGACAACTCCGGCGGGGTGGATCTCTCGAAAAATGAAAAAGGACAATTTGTCGCGACCGATCCGGCGCTCTGGTCACATCGGGGCATCTATCTCAGGAATCTGGAGGCCCCGGCCATCAGAGAATCTTTTGAGTTTGGCATCAACATGGTCGTGCACCTGCTTACCCGTTGGGAGGACCGAACGGCCAGCGTCGGAAGTCTTTAGCTTTGGCCCAGTGGCGATTGGGATTTAAGACCAGCGAGCCGCCAGATAATCCTCAAAAATTTGGATGGCAAGACTGCGCTGGCAGATCATGGACTTGTCCTTGATTTCCAAGCGGTGCGACTCATCGCCGATGTCGATGCGGACTTTTCCCTGCATGAGGAGTGGAACGACAACGCCGAAGATATCGTCACTGCCGTAACCATCATCAAAGAGTTCGTCCAGCTTTTCAGCAAGGGTCAAATCACACTCGTGGGGTTGAGATTGCAATCCAATCCGGGTTCTGCGTTGCCCGAGTTGGATTGTTTCTGCTGAGACCGCCTGGGTGGTGACCATTTGTAGTAAATAGCTGAATTTGCGTAGTTTTGCAATTCATGAATCAGGTAGTTCCCAATTTTTTTGGGACGATGCTTTTCCATTTGGGAGCGCTTCTGATAATGAAGGCGCATGGAACATCTTTTTAAAGCAAATCGGGAGTGGGCGGAAAAAACTGTACGGGAGGAGCCTGACTTTTTTACGAATTTGTTGACGGTGCAAAATCCCAGATATTTTTGGATTGGATGTTCGGACAGCCGGGTGCCGGCGAACGAAATTTTAGGGCTTCGACCCGGAGAGGTTTTTGTGCACCGCAACGTGAGCAACTTGGTGGTTCATACCGATTTCAATTGCCTTGCTGCCCTTCAATACGCAGTGGATGTT
>JBGSVX010000393.1:0-3445 GCA_041752795.1 Terrimicrobiaceae bacterium | reverse complement strand
GTCGATGCCGGTATCCGATTTGAATTCGTTGATGATCCAATCCATCACGCGATGGTCCCAGTCGTCCCCGCCAAGGTGGGTGTCGCCGTTGGTCGAAAGCACTTCGAAGACTCCATCTCCGATTTCAAGTGCGGAAATATCGAACGTGCCGCCGCCCAAGTCATAGACGGCAATTTTTTCGTCCTTCTTGGTGTCGAGCCCGTAAGCGAGCGAGGCGGCCGTTGGCTCGTTGATGATGCGAAGAACTTCCAACCCGGCGATCTTGCCGGCGTCCTTGGTCGCATTGCGCTGGGAGTCGTTAAAATACGCGGGAACCGTGATCACCGCTTGTGTGACTTTTTCGCCGAGCTTGGCTTCAGCATCAGCCTTCAGCTTCGCAAGGATCATCGCAGAAATTTCCGGAGGACTGAAACGCTTTTTCTCGCCGCCAACTTCCACTTCAATGTGAGCATCACCATTTTCGGCAGCCACCAATTTGTAGGGAACCCGCTTCACTTCCTCACCAAGCTCGGAAAATTTGCGGCCCATGAAACGTTTGACCGAAAAAATGGTGTTTTGCGGATTGGTCACCGCCTGACGTTTGGCGGCTTGGCCAACCAAACGCTCGCCGCTTTTGGAAAACGCCACAACAGAAGGTGTTGTGCGGGCTCCTTCGGAATTTTCGAGAACCACAGGCTCTCCACCTTCCATGACAGACATGCACGAGTTGGTCGTGCCCAGATCGATTCCTAGAACTTTAGACATGCCGCATTGAAGAGCATGAAGTGTTCCCAGGCACACTTGGAATTATTTAAGCGCCTTAATAAAAGTAACTTACAGATTTTTCACCAAAATTATGGCAATCAAAAAACCGTCACTTTTGCGCCAAAATGACCCAATTTAAGCGCCACCATGTCACACCTGACACTAAAATATGATCAACCAAAGCGCACAGGCGGCAACTCCTGCGCCGGCCAAGCGGGTTAGCGTCGGGCTGGAGAGAATTTTGAAAGCCATACCAGCGGCCAATCCACAAGCGTGAAGAGCGAGGGTTGAAATCACAAGGCCAGCGGCATAGGCCCAACCGGAGGCCATGGCAGGCATTTCTACGCCGTGGGCATAACCGTGAAACAGCGCAAAAAACGCAGCGATAGCAAGAGTGACCGGGAGAGGAAGTTTCATGGCAGCAGCGATGAAGACGCCGAGGCCCAGCACGGAGGCAAGGATTCCAAATTCCACAAACGGGACGCTGATTCCAACCATGCCGAGCAGGCCTCCGAGAGCCATGACGGAAACAAACGTCGCCGGAAGAGCCCACATGGCCCGACCGCCGAGTTGGGCAGCCCAAAGTCCGATGGCCACCATGGCGAGCAGGTGATCCAAGCCACCGAGCGGGTGCTCAATACCGTGAAGAAAACCGCTTGTTGAGCCCACACCGGTGTGAGCCTGAGCTGAAGCGGCAACGAGCAGGGAACCAAGGAAAAGAGCAGATGTTTTTAGTTTGTGATTCATGGCTGAGGAAAAGAATACGCAGGAGCGGTCAGCACTCAAGACCGGAAACAAGCCAATTTCCGAGCCCTTGTTGTGCGTGATGTTATCGGGAGATTTCCGCCGCGATCTGGCCGTGAGGTTCGTCTGTGGGAAGCCAGCAGGTGACTCCGGGGGTTAGAGGGCCAAATTTGTCGAGGTTGAGCGGAAGATAGTGTTTATTTGGCATTTGGAGGCGGATCGAAGAAATGGAAGGGGCTGCTGTGAGAGCGGCCTCGCCCATTTGAAACAGGGTTCGCTGAACCGAGGGACTGTAGGTTTCTGCAAAAATTTTCGCCATGGCGGGCGGGATCGAGGCGCGGGCCTCTGCGAAGATTTTCGTTTCTGGAAGATACGTCCATTCTGCAGAGACCGAGGATGCCAGGATACGGTCCTCGGTTTCAGGCAGGGTCGTGAACTCGTCCCTTGGAAAACCGGCGAACCCAGAACCGGTTGTTTTCATAATTTGCCAGTCCCGAAATCCTCCGATAATAGTCACACTCTCCCTGGTGGCCACAATGCGCGCCGTGGGAGTCCCCGTCATGCGTTCAAAAACATAACCAACCGCAGAGGCCGTCATGGGAACCCATGGGACCTGATCAAGGGTCAGGCTGACCCGCGACACATGGGCATTGGTTTCTAGAAAATGGCTTGCCACAAAGATTCCATATTCTTCCATCGTGGTGCAAGCGCATCGTGACGCCAAAACGTGGAGAGTGTTTTTCATCGTGTCCGTGGCCACGACCTGGGAATTGTCAGAGCTCAGATAAGCCGCCTCAAAATCCCCCTCCAAAACAATCCCTGCGGTGAGTTCAAAAACCTCGTGTCGTTCACCGTCCCGGATCACCCGCAAGAAACGAACCTTTTGTTTGCCGTATTTTTGGTTTGTTACCTTCATATTCGGTTATTGATGGATTTCCCGGACTGCGGCACGCTTCATGCGGACCAACTGGCAGATGTCGAAAACAATTTGCTCAATGCAAGAGGTGAATTCCATGGACTTGGAAACGTTTGGAGCAGTTCTCGGACCAATCTTTGAGAAGTCGGCATGGATTGCGCGGGAGACATGGAGCCGGCGTCCGTTCCCAAGCAAAGACCATTTGCGGCAATGCCTGTTCGAAACGGTCACATCTCATTCGGACGATGACCTCCTGGCCCTCATCCGGGCACACCCCGATCTGGCGGCGCGTTTGCAAGAACGGCCCTCGCTCACCGCAGAATCTTTTAGCGAACAAAGTTCATCAGGCATCTGGGATCTTCCCGATAATAAGGTCACAACCTTGCGGGAAAACCTTTCAAGTTATCGCGATAAATTTGGATTCCCCTTCATTATTTGCGCCCGGCATTCGACTCCGCAGGAAATTGAGCGGGCCTTGCAAACACGAATCGGTCATACTCCCTCGGAGGAGATCATTTCCGCATGGGCGGAAATCCAAAAAATTGCGACCCTGCGTGTGAATGACCTGATTTCCGATTAATCCCCCTTATGAAAAAACTTTCCACCCATGTTTTGGACACTGCGAACGGCATCCCTGCGGCAGGCATGAGCCTGACAGTTTGGCGGGATGGTCAATTGTTGGCGAACGCGGTGACGAATGCCGGGGGACGAACGGATGCTCCTTTACTAGAGGGCGAGGCGTTGGTGCCGGGAATCTACGAGATCATTTTTTCGGTAGGTGACTATTTCCGCGAGCACCACGACGAGCCATGCAAGTTTTTGGGATTGGTTCCGATCCGGTTTGAAATCGAAGCCGGAGACCGGAGTTACCACATTCCCCTGCTTTGCACGCCATGGTCCTACAGCACGTATCGGGGGAGTTAAAAAACATGACCGCTGAACGCGCATGGCACAGGCTTCATGAACTTGAATCAGCAAGCGATGATGCCAATTGTCTGACCCGCCGGTTTTTTGGAGATGGAATGAAACACGCGGCGGACC
>JBGSVX010000392.1:0-10508 GCA_041752795.1 Terrimicrobiaceae bacterium | reverse complement strand
GACGGCAAAATGATCCACCTTGCCTGAGCCATGGGTCTTCCCGCTTCAAATATAATGTCCGGTGAGTGCTTTGGCATACCGGATGTCTGCAACACGCCCACTCCCGCAGGCCCCGTGCCGATTCCCTATCCCAACATGGCCCTGCTTGAACAAACCATCCTGCCAACGGCTGCCTTGACGGTGATGATCTCCGGTGCAAATGCCGTGTTGGAAACCACGGAAGTCATGATGACTGACGGTGATGATGGAGGGACAGTCGGAGGGGTCATGTCCGGCACATTCATCGGGCCGGCCCAAATCCGCCTGGGAAGTGTGACCGTTATGATTGAGGGAAGGGGAGCCGCTTATCTGGGGTCGCTTGTTGGGCAGAACAACAGTGCCAATTCGAATGTGCCCGTGGGAACACAGGTGGCTCCCAGCCAGGTGACTGTCTTGGTTGGGCCATGAGAACTTTCCGGCATCAACGGCTGATCTTTGCCGTGCGGATCGCCCGTCCCGCAGTGTATCTTCTTGACTTGAGGGAAACACCTTTTTAAAGACAACCCGCACGTTCAGGGGTTGCTCGAATCCTGACTGTGGGATAGTAAAACAGAGCCTACTCCACACCACCATGCAAATCCATTGGCACGAAGGACTATTTTTGCTTCCCCATCACCTCCAGCGCTTCCAGCGCTCGGTGCTGGAAAAGTCAGCCCACCAGAGGGCCCTCGCAATCCACTACCCCTACGGGGTGATCGACATTCAGGTTGCCGAGGGGGAACTCGAAAATATGCGGGTAAGATTCAAGCGATTGCGTGCAATCATGCCCAGTGGTATTGAAGTCAATTATCCCGATGGGGCGGTATTGCCATCCGTGGACATTAAAAAGGAATTGGATGCCGAGGGGAGCGTTCTGGTTTCCCTCGGTGTTCCCCTCTGGTTCGCATCCCGGTCGAATTGCCTTGCAAAAGACCGTCCGTCGGGAGCACCTCCGAAAATTCTCTATGAACTGTCCGAGGAGGAAGTCAACGATGAGAACACGGGCGGCAACCCCAAACCGATGATCATGCGCAAGGTGAATGCCCGCCTCCTGCTGGATGGAGAGGATCGATCCGATCTGGAGGTCATCCCTCTTTTTCGTGTCACCCGGATTGCCGGAGCGACGGTGGGACTCCCTCAGCAGGACCCCGAATTTGTCGGCCCCTGCCTGGTTCTCAATGCCTCCACGAGTCTGAAAGAACTTGTGAGAGGGCTGACCAGCCAAGTGCAGGCCAGCCGGGAAGAGCTTGTCCTTCAGCTCCGCAGGGCCAGTGTGAATCTTGACACCCTGCGCGGCATTCAGTTTGAGCAAATGTTGAGGCTGCAAACCCTCAACCGCGCTGGTTCCAGGCTGGGGATGCTCGTGCGTGCACCCAACGTAACCCCTTTCGAGGTGTTCCTCGTTATGCGCGATTTGCTCGGCGACTTGAGTGGCTTGTACCCGGAGCGGGATCTTTATGAAACAGGGTACTACGACCATGACAATCCCTATCCTGCCTTCAATGAGGTCGCAGCGAAAATCCGTCTCGTCCTACGGGGCGGGGTCTCACCGCATTTTATCCAAGTTCCCTTTGTCGAGCAGGACGGAATGCTCAGGGCTCAACTGAGCGAGGAACATTTCACCACCCCCAACAATTATTTTCTTGGGATTCGAAGCAAGGAGGACCCGCTTTCCCTGGCGCAGTTTGTTGAAAACGAGGATCGCTTCAAACTGATGCCTGCAAGCATGGCGGCACGCGCTGTTCGCGGCATCCTGTTACAGGAAGAAAGGTTTCCTCCGCTTGAGCTTCCCGCACAAAGCGGACTCTACTATTTCCGCCTCCGCCGGACAGATTGCCCGGACGTGTGGAAACTCCTCCAAGAGGAGCGGTCGGCGGTTGTTCGTTGGATTGGCAATGAAAATGCGGACTATCAAGTCACGCTGTTCATGACCCTCCCGCCTGAGCCATGACACTTTTGGATGCCTGCGAGCCGTTGTTTCAGAAGGTCTGCGAACTCAATCGGATGGGGCGCAACGGCGCTGGCACGATGGATTTTCAAACACTCCGTCGCGAAATCACCGGCCAGATTGATGCGGTGAGAAGGGTGATCCTCGGGGATCCAAACCTGGACAGGCATTGGAATAAACTGGAGATGCCGGTTTTGTTTTTCGTGGATTCCATGATCTCGGAGAGTGCCATCTCTGCGGCGGCCGATTGGAACAAACACCGCATGGCTTACGATTACAAGGAGCTTGCAGGCGATGAAAAATTCTTTGATCTCCTCCGCGAGGAGTTGAAGGACACAAGTTCCGAAGCCTCCGTGCGGATTGGCTTCTACTACACTTGCATCGGAGTGGGTTTCACCGGTTATTTCGCCGGAGGACCGGGGCACTTGAGATCCCTGATGATTGAGATGATCAAGCGGGTGGACCCCACCGTTCTCGCCGAGGATCACCTCCGTCTCTGCCCGGAGGCCTACGAAAATCTGGATCTTCGGGACTTGAGGGAGCCCCCTCCCATCCGGGCCAGTATTTTATTGGCATTTTTTCTTGCTTTAAGCGCAATTTTTCTCGCGGTGAACATCTTTCTATTTTCCGAGGCCACTTTGCAATTGAGGAGCGATCTGGCCAGAATTCTTTCCCATGCTCTTGAAAACACCACGTTGAAGTCCCTGTTGCCGCTGTGAAAGAGTTGAAATACCTTCTTGAAGTCATTCTGAGCCTGGCGGTCTGGGTCAAGGTGTTGCTGTATCTCCTCTTGTCCGCCGTGGTGGTATCCATCGCCGGGTATTTCGGCTGGAGGAATGCACTTGTTGCGGGATTGATCATGCTGGCACTGGGGCTGGGTCTTGTCTTTTTGGCCTATCTCGGGGAGTGGGTCCGGAAACGAAAAGCCGCCGAGCTGCGGGGGGATTTGGATGATTCCGGCAAGGGAAGGCGCACGGTTGATCCCGGAGTTGCACGCCGCCTTGAAGCCCTTCGGTCTGCGTTTGATGCGGGAATTCAGAAATTCCAGGTTTTTGGTAAAGGGCTCGATGAATTGCCTTGGTTTCTTCTGGTCGGGGAACCTGGTGCCGGAAAGTCCTCAGCGATTCGACACTCCGGGGTGGAACTCCCGCAAAACCTCCACGACAAGGACCAGGGCCTTCAAGGCACAGCGAATCTGAATTGGTGGTTCACGAATTATGCGGTGGTTCTCGAGGCCGGAGGGAGTGTGCTGTTTTCGTCATCCCAAAGCCCCGCCACGCCCGACTGGGATGAACTCTCGAACTTGCTCAACGATCAGCGCAAACACTGCCCGATCAACGGACTCATTCTGGCGATTCCCGCGTCGAGTCTTCTCAGCGACAGCCAAGTCGAGGTCGAACGCAAAGCAGGAACGGTTGCACGCCATCTCGATATTCTCAGGAAACGCATCGGCCTTAAGTTTCCTGTTTTTGTCATTGTGACAAAATGCGACGGGATCCAGGGGTTCAGTGAGTTTTTTGCTTCCATGTCCGATGAGGCCAGACACCAGATATTCGGATGGTCGAACCCGGCAGCTTTGGATGCCCCGGTCAGAACGGAGCTCATCGAAGCACATTTTCAAACCGTGGCCCAGCGGCTCCGTCGTCAGCGATTGGAAATTCTTCTTGATCCGGTTCCCTCCACGGGAAGTCATCGAAAGGCGGATGAAGTGGACGAATTGTTCGGATTGCCGGCCAACCTGCCAAAAATCCTGCCGAACCTCCTGCGATATGTTGAAAATATTTTTGTTCCCGGGGAGTGGTCGTTGCGGCCACTTTTTCTGAGAGGAATTTATCTGACGGCGGCCAGTGGAGTTGAATCCCGTGTGATTGCAGCCGCCGTCCCGTCTCCGCTTGGCGTTTCGACGCCAATCCCGGTTGGATCGCCGGGAGCGATTGGTTCGATTTTTTTGAGGGATGTTTTTTTGAACAAAGTGTTCCGGGAGGATTCCCTTGTCACCAACTCGGGCACGGGAGCCCGTGAGCGCCATTTCCGCCGGTTGTTGCTTTTCATGCTTGGCATTCTCGGGCTTGTCGGACTTTTTCTGAATTCGATTCTGAGCTATTCCTCCATGCTGAAAAAGCAGAACGCCCAGATTGAAATCTGGAACAGGGCCACTGACGATTGGGACAACAACATTTGGTTTCCGATTGTGAAACCAGTCAAGGATGCTCCCAACGAGTTCGTTTTTGCCGGGGATTTGCCTGTGGGGTCGGGACTCGACCTTCCGCAGGGGATGCCTTCCCAGTTGAAAAATGTTTCTCTGGTGGATTACCATCAACTTCTTGCCGGTTCGGCGTCCAAGCCTTTGGCGATCCCGCTGGTTTTTCATTTCCCGAGCTGGCTCGTCCCCAACATCGATCACCGCAGGTTTTTTTCCCAACGTGTGGTGTTCGAAGGGGGAGTCGTGAAGCCCCTGCTTGATGCAACGCGGCTCAAAATGTCGGCCCCACCTCACGGGCTTACTACCGGCAGTTCCAGCCCGACGGATCTCTCGAAGATCGAAGGTGTCCTTGCTGCCGAGGCCAAAGCGCTCTCCGAACTCGTTCGCATCGAGGCCGCAATCATAGACCGTTCTCTCAACAAGCCGACGACTCCGCCTGGCGCGACGTTCATCCCATCACTCCTTGAGTATGTTGCGGATCACCAGAAGGATGACCGTCTGGTCAATCTCATGAATTGGACCTACCTGAGCAATCCCACGGGGAGCCGGCAATGGGCACCGAAATGGATGAGTGGAGGGGGGGACCTCAACAAGAACAAAGCTATTCAGGCGGGGGTTGAGCGTTTGGTTTCTTATTCCCAATTGAGGGTGGACAACCTCTCCAAAAACCTGAGTGACCTCCAGAGCCTGGCTGATGTGGTGACCAAATATGCGGCGGCCGAGTTGGCGCTTTCCCAGGCAGCGAGCATCCGGGATCAGCTTTCGGTAAGCGAGCCTGCTGTTGCGAATGCGCTGGTCAACTTGGAAAATGTAAAGGTCGAGTTGGATGAAAAGATCAACACGATCCGGCAACTCGGGCTTTTTGAGGACGGACCTGAGACCCTGAGTTCCGCATTGTCCAATTTGTCCAGCAACAAGGATTCCCACCTCGGACAGGTCGAAGTGATTTTGAAAATTATTGAGGACACACTGCCTGCTCCTCCGGTTGCTTCTCCAACCCCTTCCAAAGGCAGTGTCGCGATTGCCCTGCCGCCCCCCGATATCAATTCCACCCAATACAGGCTTCTGTTACAAATCAAAAAGGAGTTGAGCGGAATATCAAACCTGATTCAGCAAAAGCTGCAGAATACGGTCACTCCCCAGTTGGTGCAAAACTATGCCGGCCTGGACGCCCAGGTGCTCTCCCCTTTCCAGGGAATTCCTGTTTACCTGTGGCGCTGGAATCTCTATCAGGCCTCGGTGTCATCCGCGCCGGACTTTCAGTTCAACAGCAGCATGTATCTGGTTGGAGAAAATTGGACCCAATTGGGAAGCCTGCTCCTTGCGCTGGATCAGATTCAACAAAGGTCGGCCACTTACACGGGAACGAACCCTGCGGAATTCACAACGATCTGCAACTATTTTCTTCAACGAACAAGAACGCTGCAGACCAATTTGTTTGTTTCCAACTACATTCTGCAATCCAAGGCAGCCATTTTGCGGGTTGCCCGCTTTCCCGTGGTCTGGCCACCGGGTTCCAATGAAGAGGCCTTGAGCGTGAATCAGGTGGTGGGCGTAAAAGCCTTGCTGGATTCTTTGCAGGAAGATGCCGCAGAACCGGTCTTTCGAAACCTCTCACCCGCAATCTCCCAGCCAGTGACGGCGTTCCTTGCTCAGTTGTCCCCCCTCACTTCGATCGTTGATGCATTGATTCATCCCGACGGGTCCGCCCGATCTGTGACAGTCACTCTTTACGGTGCATCCTCACAAGCCCAGTTGTCCGGTCCGAATTTTACTCCGATGCCCGTCCCCACTCCCACTCCAACTCCCCCGCCCAAGTCGCTCATGAGCAAAATGTTTTTTGGAATAGGAGCGCCCCCCCCACAGGCGCCTCCTCCCGGTGACACTATCAACATCGATGTTTGGAATGCTGTCAGCTTGGAAGGCACGGGACCGGCTGCCGTCTATCCCCTCTCAGACAACAGGGATACCCCGATGGGCGTCTTTCCACTGGACCAAGCTTTTGGTTTTCGAGTCTATCACTCCCTGCTTTCCGAGGATGGCTCGGATATCGTGAGTGGAGGAGGCAACTGGTCTTCCCTCAGGCTGATCGCCCAACTCGGTGGAAAGCCGGTTGGTGTTGGAACCGATTGGCAGGTTCCCCTTAAGCCCAATCAGCCAACGGGAGTTTGGATCAAACTCACGTTTGAAACCCCATTGCCTCCGATGCCCTGGCCAACAACTCGGACCCTTGGATTGTTGCCCTGACCCGTGATCTCAAACGACGATCGGCCGGGATGGCTCGTTCAAGAAGATCAGATACTGGATATCTCCGTGTTGAGGTGTTTTGCAAAAAACCGATGAAACTGATCGCTCCCGCAAAAATCAATTTGTACCTCAGGGTCCTCGGCAAGCGCCCGGATGGGTATCACGATATCGAGACCCTCATGGTTCCTGTGACCCTTGCTGACGAAATAATTTTGGAAGCGGGAGACAGGCCCGGGGTCGAACTGCACTGTGACCTGCCCTCTGTTCCCACCGGGACCGATAACCTTATTGTCCGGGCAGCGACCCTGTTTTGCGAAGTGACCCGTCACCCGTGTTGTTTCAAGATCCAATTGACCAAACGCATTCCCATGGGTGCCGGCTTGGGAGGAGGCAGCAGCGATGCCGCCGCAATAATTAAAGGTCTGAACCAATTGGCCGATTCTCGCCTCTCCATCGAAGCGATGGAGGACATGGCAGCAACGATCGGGTCCGATGTCGCATGGTTCATCCGGGGAGTTCCCGCCATATGTCGGGGACGCGGAGAAATTATCGAGCCGGTTGCAAAAACTCCTGAATGGCCGCTCCTTTTGCTCAAGCCGCCATTCGGGGTTCCAACTCCATGGGCCTACAGGGCTTGGGGCAATCTCAATTGTCAACCCGCGCACCTCCAAACACTGGATGCCATCAATATCTTAAATGATCTCGAGGCGCCGGTCTTCCGAAAATTCGTGATGCTCCCCGCAATAAAATCCTGGCTGCTGAATCAGGACGGGGTTCGCGGGGCCGCGATGTCAGGCTCGGGGTCAACACTCTTTGCTATTCTGGAATCCCCCGGCCACGCGGAACAAATTGCTCTCAGAGCCCGCGAAACCTTCGGCCAAAGTCTCTGGTATCACATCAGCAAAATTGCGACACCTGCCACCAATCGGCAACTCAACGCAAAAGAGTCAAATCAACTGCCCAGGCTGGATTCGGCCTTTTCAGTGGGCTGAACCCCGGAATTTCAAACGCATGCGAGCGCCAGACTTTGCTATATCCGTTCCGCTGGAATCGAGTTCGCAGGCAAGATTTTCCATTTGTACGCTCGTCACCAATTTTGAGGAATACCGCGCGATGGTTGATTCGTTTGTGGCAGGGGGATTTCTTCCGGAGTTTTGTGAGTATATTTACTGTGACAACAGTTCCGGGAACCGCTTCGATGCCTTTACGGCCTACAACCACTTTCTTGATTCCGCAATGGGCACCTATCTTGTGCTTTGTCACCAGGACATTCTTCTGCTCTCCGATGGAATAGAAAAACTTGAACGAGTGATTAAAGAGATCAACCAGCGCGACCCTGATTGGGCACTTTTGGGAAATGCGGGGGGAGTGGCTTTGGATCAGGTCGCCATGGTAATCACTCATGCAGACGGCACGGAACATCGAACCGACGACCTGCCGACTCGAGTGGAGTCCCTCGACGAAAATTTTCTTGTTGTTAAACGCAGCGCGAATCTCGCGCTCTCACGGGATCTTAAAGGGTTTCATTTTTACGGAACTGAACTCTGCCAAATTGCGATCCGGCTCGGCTACTCGGCCTGGGTTGTTGATTTTCACCTTCTTCACAAAAGTACGGGAAATTTTGATCCCCGCTTTTTGGAGTCGTATGAGGCGATTGCCAGAAAATATCGGCGAACCCACCGGGATGGTTATATTCAAACGACCTGTGCTATCATTCCAACTGGTAATTCCAAATGGAGACGATGGAAGGTCCTGTTTTTCCGGCTCCGGTTTTTGCAAAGCGCGGGTAGTGACAGCCTGGAGGCACGTCAGGAAATGCAGCGTCTTCTTGCAATGATCGGCCCCTTTCGCTTTGCGGTTTGGAATGCGCTTTTTATGGCTCTCTGCGGGCTGACGGCACCAGTCCGTTTATGGTCGAAATGTCGCAGCGATTATATGAGGCTTCATTTTCTTCAGCGGCATGCTCCACAAACCGAGGAAAACCTTGCGGAGGCCATCAGACTCCGTCAATCGCTCGGTTCTTTCCAATTTCTGCTGCACCGGGCTGTTTTTGCGGTGGCAACTCCCTTTTGCAACATGGTCCGTTCGATCCGCAAAAGGCTCTTTTAATCGAATTTATCGGACGGTGGCTTTCGGGAGGCAAGCGAGAGCAATTCCTTCAGGCGTTTGGTTTGGAGGTCTTCAGAGTAGTCTTCGCAGATTTTTTTCAGAGCACTATCGCGGATGGAGTTCCAAAGTTCCTCATCCGAGTATAGCCTGACACAATGAGCGGCGAAGGTGTGGGGATCATCGCTTGCGAGGAGATCAACGCCGTGTTCCCATCCCAACTGACCGGCGAGCGTATTTGTTGCGACAACCGGCAGACCGTTTGCGGCAGCCTCGACGACTTTGATGGGAATGCCTGCGGCAAATCGTGTGGGAGCAATGAAAATACGGGATTGGCCATACCACGGCGTGAGATCATCAATGGGACCCCGCAGTTTGAATGCTCCGTCCTGAAATGTGTGCAGAACCGAATGTGTGTTGGCGCCGAGGATGTTGATGTGAACCTTTTCTCCAAGGATTCGCCGGATTTCTGGCAGGACCTTCATCAAAAACCAAAGGAGGGAGTCGGTGTTCGGGGAATCGTTTTCGAGGAGGCGGCCAACGAAGAGGATGCCATGCCTTGACTCGAAGGGATTGGAGTGTGGTGTCGCCGGGATGGCCCCTCCCAGCACATAAACATTGTGGAATCCTCTGGAACGATAGACCCCTTCATCCGCTTTTGATGTCACGGAAATGGCAGCCGCGGATTCGGCCAATTGAAGTTCTTCGTTCAGAAGAGCCTCTGCCTGCCGCAAGGAGAGGGGAGTTCCGGAAACTTCTGCTTTTCCAGTCTCCCGGACAGAAAAAATTGCCTCGGCATCATAAATAATTCCAAGCCCTTCAAAAAGCCGGGGGGAGCCTTGCTGAATTTTTGCAATTTTTTCCATATTCTGCGGCCGGCTGACAAAAATTGTGTCATAGAACCCGGCCCGTTCTTCCAGGAACTCCCGGAGGGCGGTATCGGGCAGACCAATCACAACTTCCATTTCGCGCGGCAGGACGTGGTAGGAGGCCTCGAGGGATTCTTCGAACTGACGAAGCGGCCAGAAGGTCACGAAATATCCAGATCTGTGCATGCTCATCAAAAGTGACAGGGCGCGAGGACAGCCGCTTCCCCGCGCTGCGAGTGGAACAAGATCATCAAGAAACAAAACATTCCCACGGGTTGTCCGTTTTGATCTGGCACGAAAATGCGAACCTGGACCGTGGGCGCTTTGATTCAGCAAAATTGTTGCATGTTTGGACCGGAACAATTTGGAATCCCGCTCGTGGAGTTCACGGGTCGCCGAGCGATTCAAAGAACTGGCAAACTCAAAGTGATCCACTACCACCCTGGGATCAAAAACCACGCGAAATCCATTGGCCCAAAGCCTCGTGCAAAAATCCGTCTCCTCGTAATATGCCGGAGAAAAGCATTCGTCAAAACCTCCCATTTGCTCGAATTGATTTCGACGAATCAAAAGAAAAGCACCCGAGCAATAATCAACATCCCTGCGGAACATGCATTCAAAATATTCCTCAGGAAGTCCGCGCCCGTAGCCCATGCAGGTGGCGTCACTCCAAATAATGCTTCCAGCTTCTTGCACTGTGCCATTCGGAAGAATCAGGCGGGCACCAACCGCGCCAATATCTGCTGAGCTTTCCAAAGTTTCCAGAGCCCTCTCCAAGCTTCCCGGTCTTGGTACTGCGTCGTTGTTAAGCAGGAGCAGGAATTCCCCGCAGGCTTCTTTCGCGGCCTGATTGACTGCCCGGACAAATCCATGGTTGTTCTCATTGGCCAATACCCTGGCTCCATCCACACACTGCAAAAGCCGGGAGGTCTCGTCAGTGCTTTCGTTGTCAACGATGACAACCTCCAGGGTCACATCCTCAATAGCTTGCAAAGCCCTCAGACATTCCAATGTGAAGCCAGCCTGATTGAACAACACGAGCAGAACGGAAACTCTCGGCCTGCCGTGTTTGGCAAAACTGATTTTTGAACCCGAGGCAAAAAACTCCCGGAGATCG
>JBGSVX010000391.1:0-1627 GCA_041752795.1 Terrimicrobiaceae bacterium | reverse complement strand
ACCCTTGGAGTTTCCAAGTCTGCCACCAGCGACGAATTAAAATCCGCCTTCCGGAAGATGGCGCGCAAATATCACCCGGATGTCGCCGCTGACAAAAAAAACGCCGAAGAAAAATTCAAGGAAATCAATGAGGCCTATGAGGTTCTCGGAGATCCGGAAAAGCGGAAGAAGTATGATGAACTCGGGCCGAATTGGCAGCAACCACCTCCCCCACCCCGTGGCGGACCGCAAGGCGGCCAATGGCCGGGCGGGGGCGGCTTTGGCGGCGGCGAAGGCATGGAATACGAATTCGGAGGCACGGGCTTCAGCGATTTTTTCGAACACATTTTTGGCACGCGTCGTGGAGGACGTCAGGCGGGGACCTGGCAGGATTTTGGTGGAAATAACACGCCGCTCCGGGGTCAGGATATTGAATCAGACATTCTCGTGACACTTGAGGAGGCCTTTCATGGTTCGACCCGCCGCATTTCTTTCCGCCGTGGCGAGTCAGGAAAGCCGGAAACTTATACGGTCCGAATCCCTAAAGGCGTGCGGGAGGGTCAGAGAATCCGCCTTGCCGGTATTGGCGGAGCCGGGGCCGGTGGCGGCACGGCGGGCGACCTCTTCCTTCGCGTGAAATACGAACGGCATCCGGAGTTTGAGGTCACAGGAACCGACATCCTGCATGAGTGCGAAATCCCGGCATGGCAGGCAGTGCTTGGAGCCGAAATCTCCGTGCCGACCTTGGAAGGTCGCGCAAAACTCAAAATCCCATCAGGCTCCCAGCCCGGCAGAAAATTCCGCCTTGGAGGCAAGGGCCTGCCCGGCCCGGACGGAAAGCGGGGCGACTTTTACATGCAATTGCAAGTCACCCTGCCTGAGCCGCCCATCTCGCCGCAAGAGTTGGAAATTTGGAAAAAACTATCGGAGTTGCCAGGGTGAGAAAATAAATCCTATTTTACTCCCCCTTCACTCCAATAGCCTCCTCCAATGCCCCGGCGATTCGATCCGCATAGCCATTGATCTCGGCTTCCTCCCGGCCTTCGATGAGAAGGCGCACTTTGGGTTCGGTCCCGGAATAGCGGAGCAAAACTCTTCCGCTGCCGGCGAGTGCCGCCTCGGTTTCCTTGAGAAGGGCCTGCACCGAGGGAATTGAATCCAGAGCAGGCTTCTCGCGGACTTTCATGTTCCTTTGAGCCTGGGGATATTTCTTCAGAATATTTTTTAATTCTGAAAGAGGCTTCCCGGTTTCGACCATCACCCTCAGGATTTGAAGAGCGCTCACGATCCCATCTCCGGTTGTTGCGTAGTCGCGGAAGATCATATGACCGCTCTGCTCGCCGCCCACATTGTAGCCTTCGCGCAGCATGGCCTCAATCACGTAGCGGTCGCCCACATTTGTGCGAAGGACTTTGCCACCATATTTTTCCAGGGTTTCGTCGAGTCCGAAGTTACTCATCACTGTGGCAACAAGAGTGTTTCCCTCAAGACATCCTCTCGACAAAAAGTCCGTGGCTGCAATGGCAAGAATCTCATCCCCATCCACGAGGTCGCCGTGTTCATCGCAGAGCAATACCCGGTCTGCGTCGCCATCGTTTGCTATCCCGATATGAGCACCGGATTTCCGGACGATCCGACAAATCTCCTC
>JBGSVX010000390.1:0-2599 GCA_041752795.1 Terrimicrobiaceae bacterium | reverse complement strand
GCTTTGGCAGACTTCTGGGAAATGTTGGGGTCGAGGAGTTTTAGGTTTTGATGAACGGTCTCCACGACCTGGGGTTGGGTGGCGGCGTAAAACCCTGCTACGAACTGGCTCACGGCCCGAGCCACCACAAGCCCGGAGAGGGGCGTGAGAGAACTGGTAAGAGAAAAAATGGAGTCCGTGTAAAGCCGGCGGTACGCCCAGCGATCGGTGTGAGGTTTCTCGGATTTTCCGGTCATCACCTCAGGTCTCCTGCACTTGGAATCACGCAGGAATACTTTTTATCACGAAGGTATTCGAGCACCCGGCAGAGAGTCATCACGCGATGTCTCGCACGATCTCCCTCATGAAGAAGAATGATGCTTCCCGCTGTGACCTGACGGATGACATCTGCAACCACATCCGAAGGGGGGCGAGGGCACCCATCCTGGCCGGAAGAAGACCACCCAATCACGCGGAGCCCATTTTTGTCAGCGGCTCCATGCACGCCGGGCGAGCACATGCCGACCGGCGGCCGAAAGAATTGTGGATAGTTTCCAGTTGCGCAGAGAATTGACTCTGAGCATTGGGAGATCTCATGGAATACAGTTCGAGGAGGACAGGCCCACCAGAGGGAGGCCGGATGGGTGGCACTGTGATTTTCAATGGTGTGACCTCGCGCGATGATTTCGCGGCACAAGCTCCGGTTGGCATCCACCTTGTTTCCAATTGCGAAAAACGAGGCCCGTGCTTGAAAACGGGCAAGCGTTTCCAAGATTTGCGGAGTGCTGTCACGATCGGGACCATCATCGATGGTGAGCCAAACTTCTTTGCGCTGGGTTTGAAAATGGGTGCTAACCGGGCCATGCCACTGACAGTTTCTGCGTAGGGTGGGGAAGAGATACAGGGCGGCACCGGTCATTCCTGCGGCATGACGCCATGGGCCTTTCCCAAACACTGCTGCCGCCAGTGCGGCCCAACGCAGGGCGGTCAGGGTCTTCCTTCCAGTGATTTCCATTGGTGACGCATTTTCCAAACGGCAAGCATTCGCGGCAGAAGCAAAAAACACAAGCGCGTGTGTGTTCGGATCAAAAGCAAATTGTCCCGCAGATAGCCGAAATGGCTGATTCCCCCCTTGTTCCTCGGTGGGTAATACACGGGAACCGGACGGCTGACCGGACGAACTCCCGTCCAAAAAAGGCGTACGGCAAGTTCCGTATCAAAATCGAAGCGGCGGCCGTGACGGGTTTCGGTCATGACCCGAAGGGATTGTGGGATCGGATAAATCCGGAATCCAAACAGGGAATCGTTCACCCCGCCGAAGAGGGTTTCCAGTTTGGCAAAAAAGTTGCCGACCCGGCGTCCATGAACTCGCTCCGGCGGGGCATCCTCACCGAATATTGGCTCGCCAAGAATCATGGCTTCCGGATTGGCCATCGCGAGTTGGAAAAAAATTTGGATTTCCGAGCAAGGGTGCTGGCCATCTGAATCCATCACGAGGGCATGCGTAAAGCCCTGATCCCGTGCCAGACGCATCGCATGAAATACGGCTCCTCCCTTTCCATGATTTTTGGGAAGCACCTCCAAATGAAATCCCGGATTGTCAACGCACAGTTTTGTCAGAGACGCTTCACTGCCATCGGTGCTGCCATCGATCACCACCCAAACATGCGGCCACTCCCGAAGTGCCGAAGCTGCTGTTTGGGCAACCAGTTCCCCACTGTTATAGCTTGGAATCAGAACCAAACCCGAAAACGTTCCCGATTTCAATTGCTCGAATCCGTGGAGGGGATGGATTTGGGACTGTCAGCTTCCAACTGAAAGTAGGTTTCCAACCTGCGGGCGAACGAGTCTGCGGATTCCCCGTGATTTGGTTGGAAAACCTTTCCCAAACGAAAGGAAAGTTTAACGGGGAGATTTGACGGTTTCAGGAGATGACATCCCTTTCCAAAATATTCTCCCTCCATTTTGACGATCACCGTTTGAACCGGCGTGCCCGTGCGTGTCGCCATGAGCGCGAATCCCCGCTTGAAGGGATTTATTTTCCCACCAACGGAGCGGGTGCCTTCAGGAAAAATAATGAGATTTTCTCCACGGGCCAGTCGCTCAATCCCTGCGCGGATGAGGGTGGAACCACGATCGTTTGTGATGTAACCCGCAAGCCGGGAGAGATGAGAAAACGAAGAACTGGCAGCGAGGTCCGAACGCATGATGCATACTGCCCGAGGCACAGCGGAAAGAAGAACGAAGGCATCCACCATGCTGGGGTGATTCGCGGCGATGATCGTGCCCCGCAGAGGTGCCAAGTTCTCCTCGTCTGAAAAATTAACTTTCAGAACCCCGAGATTTCCCGCAAATCCCCTCCACATTTGAAACAGCTCCCGAATTCTGTTCTGCCAGTAAGCGGGGTCCCGTCTGCTGATATGCAAGGCGGTCGTGAGGCCGGCAAAAAAATTGTTCGAGACGGCGAGATAATAATACAGGCTCAGCGCGCAAAGTTGTTTTGCGTAGGAGGCCGGAGAAGGTGTCTTCACAGGATTTTCCACACGATCAAAACGACTCATGGAATCATGCGAATCAAATGGGGCACTCGGAACCATCGGTCAGCTCATTTTTCCTCAAC
>JBGSVX010000389.1:0-4633 GCA_041752795.1 Terrimicrobiaceae bacterium | reverse complement strand
CTTGCTACTGTAAATACAGGTAAAAGTCGTTTAGTCAATATATATTACGATAATAATTTACTTATTACTTGCTACATTTTTGGGCATATTCATTGATTTTCAACGACTTATAAAAAAATTAGGGGGAAGTTAGGTTAGAGGGTGACATGCTGAGTAATACCAAATGGATAGCGAGGTATAAAAAGTCGGGCACCTCGGCGATGTGCCCCTACCGAATTTTGGTAGGGATGGCTCGCCGAGCCGTCCGTCGATTCTACCTTTTTCGGTATGGAATTGGCATTCGAGAGGCGTGCGGATTTCTGGATGAAGCAATTTCCGAATGGCAGTGAACCTCGTTCACTCATCTCGAAAAGGTGGAAAACGCTTATTGGGAAGCGTGAGTTTTCGGCAGGGACAGTGAACTTCCAAAATCGGATGCGATTTCCGTGCTCGGTGCCGAGATCATGAGAAGGGCTGCGGGGCTGGTGGCAACGAAAATTCCAGCATCCTCTCTTGAGAAGAGGTGCGAGGCTGTCCAACCAGAATTTTTGGTGGGGGAAACTTGTCCTGCGCTGTGGACGGTGCCAGCCGAGACGAGGGCTTTGAGCAGGGATTTCGAAAATTTTTCCGAGGTTCCCGGGGAGAGGGAAAGAAATCGGGCGCTGACTTCTGCTCCATCATCCGAAACATAGCGGGCAACAAAATAATTGGTGACCCCCTCGATGAGATCTTCTTTTTTGACACTCTCCAAAAGGAATCCCCGGTGAGTTTTGGGGAAGCCATCAGGCGGCACGAGTGTCGGAGTTTTTTCTTCGGCAAAAACTTCAAGGGGTGGCAGTTGTTCTTGGGTCATGGAACCCGGATCGAGAACCGGAGCGGGTTCCGGGGGGAGCAGACCGGTTTTGGTGCCGAGCCAGAAAGCCGTGGCGGCAAGGAGAAGACAGGCAATGATGGCCCAAGGGATAATTTTCATTGGCAAAACGCCGCGAGGCGGGCAGCCGTGGGGTCAAAGCCCAGGGGACTTGCGTTGTCTCGGGAATCGGCAACGGCGCGATGCCATGTTTGGTCATCACTCAGCAGCAAGTCTGCCAATTCCCGAAGGGCCCGAGGAGAGCGACCGAAGCCACAGACATTGGGAAAAGCCAGGCGCTCGGTTGCTCCATTTCCTCCAACGCAGGGCATTCCACAGAGCAGGGCATCACCAGCGACCTGACCCGGGACTGAACCCGAATCCAACTGGAAAACAATCCGGTGGGAGGCCATCAGGCGGAGGTAGTCGTTGTAGGGAAGCGGAGCATCCACAATTTCCAGAGAGAACGGAAGGCTCGCGAGATAGCGGCGTCCCACGATGGTTTTGGTGGTCATAACCGTGATGCGATCGTGGAGTCCATGGGCTTCGCAGATGGCGAGCAGGTGATTCCTTGCGGGAATGTCAAACTCCCGGGTTCCGAGAAACACGCCGCGACGTTCGTGGAGATGTTGTTCGAAATTCCATGCGGGCAAACCCAGCGGATAAGGAGTCAACAAAGAGATGCCATGACCACATCCGGCAGCCCGGTAAATGGATTCAATATCCGGCACAGCAGAAATGAAACCATCTGCGGCTTTGGCAATTTTTTGAAATTCGAACCACCGGGATTTTTCGGAGAGGGCGGCAGCCACCTGGGCGGCTCCGGATTCTTTCCATGAAATATAGACGTGGAGACCCGCTTTTTGCAGGGTCCTCAATGTTTTGTCTGCGCGAGCGAGATGTTTCGGGCGCAGCAAAAGAAGAACGTGTTTTGCATGTGTCGGAAGGTCCGTGATCGAGCGGGCAAAGACGCCCTTGGAGCAGGCAGCGTAAGCGTGGAAGTTGATTGGTGGGTGGCCGGGATCGGCGGGAAGTCCGGGTCCGTCCTGAAAAGAGCAGAAGGCATCACTGCCTCCGGGGTTCATCACATGAAGAGGAGAAATTGGGATATCCCCGGCTCGGGGAGCTTCAGATTTGCTAGATGTCATTGCGTTCGGAGCCCTTGACGCGTTCCCACATGATCTCCAACTCGTCCTGCGAGCATTCCTCAATGCGCCGGCCTTCCGTGGCGACAAGAGCCTCCACCTTTTTGAAACGATTGGTGAATTTGGTCGTCGCGGCAGCAAGGGCAGTTTCTGAATCTACCTTGAGATGACGGGCCAAATTGACCGCCGTGAACAACACATCTCCAAATTCTTCCTCAACCCGACGGGAGTCTTCCTCGGCAACGACTTCTTTTAACTCGGCAAACTCTTCCTCCAGCTTAGCAAAAACCCCGACGGAATCTCCCCAATCAAACCCTACGCGGGCAGCCTTTTTTTGTGCATTCTGCGCACGAAGAAGCGCGGGGAGGGACGCTGGCAAGCCGTCCATGATCGATGCCCCGGTTCCCTTTTCCGCACGTTTGATTTGTTCCCACTGACGAAGCACTTCCCCGGAATCTGCGGCCTCCCCGGTGCCAAAAACATGAGGATGCCGTCGGACCAATTTCTCACAAACCCCATCAACCACCTCACGAAATTCAAAGGCCCCCCGCTCCCCGGCCATCTCCGCGTGCATCACCACATGCAGCAACAAATCCCCAAGTTCTTCACTCAGGTTTTTGTCATCGGCATTCATAATCGCTTCGATCACCTCATAACATTCCTCAACCAAAGCCGACCGCAGGCTTTCGTGGGTTTGCTCGCGATCCCACGGGCACCCGTCCGGCGCACGAAGTCTTTGCACAATTTCAATCAACCGGGAAACATCGCTCATAATTTTCTATCAGGCATCCGGTTTCTCCTTTTGGATGAGAACCGCTCGGGCCCGCTCCAAGCGAGCCTTCTCTTCCTTGGTCAGACTCGACATCCCGTGTTTGGAAATTTTTTCGAGAATGGGATCAATCGATTCGTGAACATCTGGATCCTTGCGTGGCTTTTTTGCGGGGGTTCGTCGAACAGGTTTTGGAGTCGGGCGTTCCGGCATGGGCATCAGCGCCCCGACGGCCCCTTCCCATCGGAGATAGATAAGCGCGGCCAAACCGGTCCACCAAAGCAAACCCACCCCCGTCAGGTCACGTCCGGCAAGACCCTGCAGCGTGTAAATCCCCAGCAAAACCGCCGCCACCCAGCGTGCTTGAAATCCAAAAAAGATTTCCGCTCGCGGATAGAGCATCACAAACGCAAGGAAGACACCAAAGTGAACTGCGCTCGATCCCATCAGGACTGGATTTTTCCCGAGCAGTCCCAGCACGCAGTAGAGCAGGGGGCCTGCGAGCACGAGGGCGATGTAGAGCCAGAGAAATTGCTGACGTCCGAGAAATTTTTCCACCTCCGAGCCAAACATCACCAACATGATGAGTTGAATGACCATCCAGAAGGAGGGGGGATTGACAAAGACATATGTGACAAACTGCCAGAGGTGGCCCTGCTGGGCAGCGGCCTGCCATGTGAAGGCGAGAGAGGGCAGGACGTCGCCCTGAGGAGATACCGCCATGATCAGAGATGTGAGCACCATGGCAACAGCCTGAACGGCCGCGATCGCCGTGGCCAGGTACACCGGGTAGGTGCCCACCCACGTGAGCGGGGACACATTCCCAAATCCTTTTTCAGAAAACATCAGATTAATTCCTAACCCCGGATGCTCCTCCACTCAAGCGGGAACCTTTTGGAGCCGGGGCACTTCTCCAAAGGTGGCAAAATTCCATTGAGCCATGCGTTGATTCCATTCATTCACATGGGGAGATCAGATTGGAGCTGCTCCGGTGGATTGGAATTATTTCTTAAAGACAAGCTGACCGTTTTCCATGTCGGCAGTGATTGTGTCGCCCTCATGGAATTTGCCATCGAGGATTTCGAGGCTGAGCGGGTCGAGGATTTCGCGTTGGATCACGCGTTTGAGCGGACGGGCTCCGTAGGCGGGATCGTAACCTTCCATGGCGAGGTGGTTGCGGGCCGCCTCTGAGAGGGAAAGCGTGATGTGTTGTTTTTCCAGACGGGCGAGAAGGCGGGTGAGTTGGATATCGACAATGCGTCCGATTTGCGAGCTGTCGAGCCGGTCGAAGATGATTGTTTCGTCGATGCGGTTAAGGAACTCCGGTCGGAAGTGGCTGCGAAGGGCCTCGGTGACCCGGGCGTTGCGCTCTTCTTTTGGAAGATCTTCCATGATGTATTGGCTGCCAATGTTGGAGGTGAGAATGATCACGGTGTTTTTGAAATCCACCGTGCGACCCTGACCATCCGTGATTCGCCCATCATCCAAGACCTGAAGCAACACATTGAACACATCGTGGTGGGCCTTTTCGACTTCATCAAACAGCACAACACTGTAGGGTTTGCGACGAACGGCCTCGCTGAGTTGTCCGCCTTCTTCATATCCGACATAGCCGGGAGGCGCTCCAATCAGGCGTGCGACCGTGTGTTTTTCCATGTATTCGCTCATGTCGATGCGAACGATCGCGTGTTCATCATCAAACAAAAATTCGGCAAGCGCTTTGCTGAGTTCGGTTTTTCCGACACCGGTGGGGCCCAGAAACAGGAAACTTCCGATCGGGCGGTTTTCGTCCTGAAGTCCGGCGCGGGCCCGGCGGACGGCATTGGAGACCGCTTTGATCGCCTGATGCTGACCCACGACCCGCTCCATGAGGCGCTCTTCCATTTTGAC
>JBGSVX010000388.1:0-7090 GCA_041752795.1 Terrimicrobiaceae bacterium | reverse complement strand
TGGCATCTTTGGCAAGTCGAACCGCCTTTTCAGGTTCCACCTCGCTACAAGCCAGTCCGTCTCCGGTGCGAATGCGAAGGGCAACGAGCAAGCGACGCCGGAGCCATTGGACCGGGTGAACATAAATCAAACGCCAGAGTTTTGAAGACCAAGGGATGGGCAGTTGGGCGGTGGCCTCCGGGCAAATCGTGTGATAAACCCTCAGCTTTTGGAGGTGATAGAGATCTCCAGCCTGTAATTGGCGTGTAAACCATCGCATGAGAGGAAATTTCTGGAAACCCCTCCAAGCCGCAAAGTGAATTTGAAAATCCACCAGGACGGGCATTCCCTCATCGGACACGATCACATTTTCCCGTTTGTTGAGGTCAAGATAAGCCAAATCACTCGCATGCATGGCGTGCACCAAAGTTTCCAGTTCATCAAAAAACCTGCTTCCCGGTCTTTCGTCTTTGGCGAGCGGGTGGCCGGGAATGTAACGGTGAGCAAACGCCGTTGGCCACTGATGCCCACATACAAAAACATCTCTGCATGATGCGGGAACTCCCCGGAGTTTGACCAAAAGAGAGTAAGCCCGGGCTTCGCGAAACGCCAGCCATCGCCCCAACCAGCCCATTGGCAAAACACCAATGGGTTGCTTGCGATTAAATTTCACAACAATGGACTCCTGGTTGTCCTCATACAATGCCGTCGCAGCCCAGGAATCGTGCTTGAAGACTTCGCGCAGTTTCCACATACGCCCGTCGGTTTCAACCGCTTCTGGAGGCTCATCTGAACCCAATGCTCGAAAAAGAGCGGGACGCTGGCGCAAATCAACTGGCATGAGGAGTTGTTCCTTTAAAATCCGGCATCTCGCCAATCATTTAATTGATATTTCAATGGCATCCTCATATCGATCGTTTCCATGTTAACCCAACGTGCGTATCTTTGCTGGATTTACCTTCCGTGCGCGACCCTGATTGTTGGATTTTTAATTCTTGCAAGGGCACTATGGGTGGGACCTGAGCCATTCAATGATTGGTGGTGGACGATCAGTTCCCTCTACAAACCGCAACAACCCGAGGCCAATCCTCTTGGTGCGCGCTTTTTTTGGGGAGCGATGGTTTTGACATCACTGCTTGTGGCTTTCATGACCGCCTTTGTGCATCCACGGTTGGTTGTTTCCAATAAATTTTTCACCTATTGTGGCTCGGCGTATTTTATCGCTGGGGCTGTTGGGATAATGTTGGTCGGGATTTTTCCCAGAAGATCTCTGGATATTATCCACACCCAGCTTCATGAGTATTCTGCGGTCCTGGGAGCGATTGGTGTGGGAATGGGAGTCCTTTGCTACTTCCTGTCCATCTTGGTTGGACGTGTTCAAGTTCGTCGGGCTGTGAATACATCCCTCATGGTCGTATGGGGGCTGTTGGCAATAGGAATCGGGCTATCGGCGGCCATCAGCTACGCTGGGATCAACCAGAATTGGACAGGAGAAACTCCCATTCCCGGAGTAAGCCCATTCTTTTCAATTGCATTGTGGGAGAAAATTTCTTTTTGCGTTCTGATTTTGTATTTGGGCGCGGTGGGGGCTATTTTTTCGCCGGAGGTCTGTCCATCACGGAGGAGATAACCGCAGGATTCTCTTTCAGGAACATTACCAGGGAATATTATTTTTTTTACACCATTCCCGGGCAGGACCATTTCCTTTTTTTGCGGCGGAGACGAACCATTGGGTGGCGGAGGCTTTGTCCTTGGCAGTGCCCCGGCCTTCGCTGAGGGCTTGGGCAAAGAACAACATGCTAACCGGATCGCCGAGTTCCGCGCCTTCTTTCCAAAGAGAGACGGCTTTGGCGGGGTCCTTGGCTGTGCCCCACCCGTTCACATACATCACGCCGAGGTTGGCTTGGGCTTCAACGGAACCCATGTCGGTTGCCTGAGAAAACAGGCGGAAGGCTTCTGTCATGTTGGGTTCGATGACCCCGGGAACGCCCTGACGTGTAAGAATTCCGAGGAGGCTGATGGCCATCGGGTGATTGAAGGCGGCGGCGGATCGCAGATATTCGACCGCTTTGACCTTGTCCACGGGGACTCCCTTCCCATTCAAAAGACAGTCTGCCATGGCCACGGAGGCATCCGTGTCCCCCAGAGCGGCACCACGCGCAAACCATCCGGCGGCCGCCGCAAAATCCGGGGACCCCGTGCCGACGCCGCTGGCCAACATCAGGCCGGCCTGGGTCATGGCTTCTGTTTGTCCCTTTTCGCCGGCTTTGCTGAACCACTGAAGCGAGGTGACCGGATCTGTTGCCCTCAAATTTTCTGCGAGTACCATTTGAGCTGAGACGACACCCATCGAAGCTGCCCTCTCCAAGGCCGGACGAAGTGCCACAAAACGATTCTCGGACATTTTGAATGCATTGCTGCGCATCATAGCAGAAATCATTTCCATCTGGCCAAGCGGGGCCGAGGGGTCTTGGGCAAGGGAGGCTGCTTCGGCGTATTGGAGAAGCGCACCAGAAAAATCGTCCTTCAATTTGGCCGCATCCGCGAGCCGGAGGATCGCGACAACTGGGTCCTCCGGCGGCGTGGGAGTCGGCTCCGGCGTTGGCTCCACAGCGGGCTCCGTCGTGGACGATGGAAAATCTGTGGCCGGCGTGGTCGGCTCCTGAGCAATCGTGGGCTTCGCCGCGCGGGTGAGAAAATAAGCAGCAACCCCAAGAAGACTCACCCCCACAATCGCCACCGCAGCCAGCGCAAGAAAAACGGTCAGCAGCGGCTTGCGCTTGGCAGGCAATGGAGGGAGTGGAGGAGGTCCAGCAGGCACTGGTCCTCTACCCCCCGTGGAAATCAGCGCGGATTGCAAAGCAGGCCTCACCCCGCTTTTCAACATCTCCTGGGCGAGCAGCTTTTTGATAAAATCCTGGGCCGAGGCAGCCTCAGCCTTGCCTTCAAGTGCCCCACGCAAGAGATCGTTTGCCTGTGCAGAGAGAGCAGCGAGCGGGGTCCAGCGGAAGGCTCCCTCCAAGCGCAGGCCTCCGAGGATCTCGTAGGCAAGGCGCGCAATCAAGCTCACTGGCGATTCGCCTGAGGCCCGGCGACCATCGGCCACAACGGTCACATCCCCCACCCCGGCATCATCGGGCCCCGGCCAGGCACCAAGGAATGCCGCGCGCAAACCTTTGACCTGCGAAACCGGATTCAGCAAAACTTCTGGAGGAGAAATCACCACATCCCCCAAAGAGAGAGGCGGAAGTTCGACCTGCGCAGCATGCAGGGCATCCAATCCTGCGGCAATTTTCTGAAGCACGGGAGCGGCATCAATCGCAGGCAGACTGCGGCGGTTTTTGATGAGATCAATGAGCGTGGGACCTTCAATCCATTCGGTCACCATAGCCGGCGAATGCGGGTCGGCTTCGATGCCAATCAGAGAAATCAGGCCGGGTGATGTCAGGCCCTGCAAAATGGCCGCGCGGGATTTCCAAACTTCCCGGCTCGAGTTCCAAGAATCCAAATCAAAAAAGATGAGACCGGCAGGCGGTCCGCCATCAAGTCGCTCGGCACAATGTATGGTGACATGGGCCAGCAGGGCCTTGCGACCATCCAATCGGTAACGCGAGGCAAAAACCTCTCCGGGCTTTTTGTCAAATCCCCCGACAAATCCAATCGTCGCAAATTCGTCGATTTCCGGGAGTAATTTCAGGGCAATCTCAAGGTCATCGCGCAACTCGGAGGGGGTTTGATATCTTGCGGACGGATCCTTCTCCAAAACTTTAGCCAAAACGGATTTGAGGGGGGCCGCATCGGCAGGCAGGGTGTCCAAAGGGGGAGGCTGCGCGAGGTGTTTGGAAAGCACCTGCGCAAGGGTTCCTTCAAATGGAGCACGCCCGGTGAGCGCGGTAAAAACCGTAACTCCGAGCGAATACATGTCTGCGCGAATATCGGTCTCCTCATTGTTGATTTGCTCTGGACTGGCAAAATGCGGAGTCCCCTGAAAGCCGGCCGCCGACGCCGCAGCGAGGGTTTCCCCGGTGAACTCGCCACCGGAAAGTTTCGCAAGCCCGAAATCGATGAGTTTGACATCCGTCTCACCTTCATGCTGGGTGAGCATGATATTTGACGGTTTGATGTCGCGATGGATCAACCCGGAGCGATGGGCCGACGTGAGTGCCTTTGTCACAGCTATCGCGATCTGCGCCACTTCACGCGCCGGCAGCGGTCCACGGGCTTTGAGTTCGGCCTCAAGGGTTCGCCCCTCGACATATTCCATGGCGTAAAAAACATCCCCCTCCGCCTCACCAAGAAACAGGACTGTGGCCACATTCGGATGACGCAGGGAAGCGGCCGTGCGGGCTTCGCGGAGAAATCTCTGACGCGACACTCCGTCAGCTACCAACGACGGCGCGATCACTTTGAGTGCGACCTGACGCCGCAGGTTGGTGTCAAAGGCCCGATACGTCACACCCATCGCACCCCGCCCGAGCACGATAGGCGCTCCGGCTTCATCAACCTCGACCTCAAAGTGCCGGAATTGAATCGAAGAGCTCATGCAGAGGCCTCGGGTTTTGTCGAGCGTCCCTCCAAAAACGCAGAGATCACAAACAAGCCGGCCGCGATGCAGATGCAGGAATCCGCGATATTAAACGCCGGCCATCGCCCGTAGAATGGCAGGATAAAATCCAGAAAATCGACCACATGACCGTGCAGGAGGCGGTCGGTCATATTTCCCGCCACCCCGGAAACCATCAGCGCTGCACCCAACTTGGTGAGGCGGTCGGTGAATGCCCCGCGCCGGATGAGAACCGCCAAGACAATGAGTGCCACCACGGAAAGAATCAGAAAGAAGGTGTTCGCTCCCTTCAACATCCCAAATGCCGCCCCGGTGTTGTAAACATGCACAATATTAAAAAAACCTGGCACCACTGGAATAATCGCGTCCCCATCCACAAACTTCAGCACAAACGCTTTGGTGATCTGATCCAGAACGTAAAGCGGCAATGCGACTTTGAGGAGCAGGGATTTCATGCTTTAGGAAATCAAGCTCCGGGTGCCTCCGTAGTGACGTGATCCCCGACCGCTTCTGCACAGCGTCCACACAATGTGGGATGGTCGGTATCGCTGCCAATGTCAGGAAGCAGACGCCAGCATCTTTCACAGGAGGCATGAGAAGATTTTGTGAGGACTGCTGACGTTTCCGCGCCTTCGGCAAAATGCAATTCGCTGATAATGAAAAATTCCTCCAACTCGGCCGTGAAAGGTTTGAGTGCCGCGATGGCCACTGACGGGAGCGTGAGCAAAATGGAGGCTTCGAGCGGCTTGGAGATTGTTTTGGCCTGACGCGCCGGCTCGATGGCCTGCTGATACACGAGGCTTCGCAGCTTAAGCCATTCGTCCATCCGGGTTTCAAGCACTTCATCCCGCAGAGCCTCGGACGGTTCGGGAAACAATTCCAAATGCACGCTATCGGAATTGCCGGCATGACCCCATGCTTCCTCCGCGGTGAAGGCAAGGATCGGAGCAAGCAGGCGGGTCACCGCTTCGAAACATGCTTTCATCACGGTTTGCGTGGCACGCCGGCGGCCACTGCCCACCGCATCGCAATACAGGCGGTCCTTCGTGATATCCACATACACCGCACTCAGGTCCACGGTGCAAAATTGATTGAGCGCCTCGAACACCGCACGAAAATCGTAGGCATCATAGGCCGCACGACATCTCCCAATCACCGCTTGCAAGCGGCTCAAAACAAAGCGGTCCACGGACGTCGCACCAGCCAGATCCGGCTCGGTGAGGCCATTCGCATTGGCCAGCAAAATTCTGAGCACATTCCGGAACCCGCGGTAACGATCCGCGACCTGCTTGAAGACTTCCTCCCCGAAGGGCACCTCATCGGTGTATTGCACAGTCGAAACCCAAAGCCTCAGAATATCCGCACCGTATTGATCGACAAAATGCGCGGCATGGGTCGGCTTTTTGTATTCTGCCGATTTGGAAATTTTTTTGCCGTCCTTGTCCACGACGAACCCGTGAGTGATCACCATGCGATAAGGAGCACAGCCATTGAGCGCGGCGCTGGTCATCAGAGAACTTTGAAACCACCCACGGTGTTGGTCAGTGGCCTCAATGTAGATGTCGGCAGGGAATTGCAGTTCGGGACGCTGACGCAACACGGCCTCGTGCGAGACCCCGGAGTCAATCCACACGTCGAGGGTATCATTTCGACGGGAGGAATCCGCAGGCAATCCCACAGCCTGCGCCCACCAGGCATCATCTTTTTCAAACCACAGATTGGTGCCATGTTCCCGCACCAGATCGGCAATTTTCGAAATCACTGCGGGATCCAAAATTGGCTGACCCGCCGCGTCGTAAAACACCGGCAGAGGCACTCCCCATGTGCGCTGACGCGAGATGCACCAATCCGGACGTGACTCCACGGTCCCGGCAATCCGGTTGCGTCCCCAATTCGGGAGCCACTGGGTCTGCTCAACGCCCTGAAGCGCCGCCGGTCGGAGATCATCAACCCGAATAAAAAATTGTTCCACTGCCCGGAAGACAACCGGGGTTTTGGAACGCCAGCAATGCGGGTAGTCGTGTGTGTAGTCATGCACGGCAAGCAACGATCCCTGTTCCCGCAAAAACTCGACGATCTCTTTGTTCGCGGAAAAAACGTATTTCCCAGCCCACGCGGGCACCCCGCATTCGTCAGTGAGCTTGCCGTGATCATCCACCGGGGAAAGCACGGGCAGGCCATTTTGCTGACCCGCAATGTAGTCATCTTTGCCATGACCCGGCGCGATGTGCACCTGACCGGTGCCTGTTTCCATGGTCACAAAATCCGCAGTGATCACTTTGGAGTTTCTTGGCAAAAACGGATGACGTGCGGTCAAACCACGCAGCGATTCCCCGGACACGGCTCCCAATTCCGCCGTGAGCACCAAGCCGGTTTCCTGAACAAATTTTTCGAGAAGCGCCCTCGCAACCACAAGTTTTGAGCCGGAAAAATCGCCCACGACATATTCGGCCTTGGCGTCCACAGCGATGGCCACATTGGCAGGAAGGGTCCACGGCGTGGTCGTCCAGATCACCATGTGAACTTTCTGGCCGGCGAGTTTGGGCA
>JBGSVX010000387.1:0-6449 GCA_041752795.1 Terrimicrobiaceae bacterium | reverse complement strand
CAGTTTAAAAACGATGTCCGCATTTGTCATTCGGTGGCTGGTTACAACCCTCGCAGTTTTTGTGGCTGCTCATGTGATTCCCGGAATGTCCTACGAGGGCTGGGGATCCCTTCTTGGTGCCTCGTTGCTGCTTGGAATAATCAATGCATTTGTCCGGCCAGTCCTCCTCATACTCAGCATCCCATTCATCGTGGTGACCATGGGCCTGTTCATTCTGGTTGTGAATTCACTCATGCTTTTGCTCGTGTCCGCACTTATGCCCGGCTTTGAGATCACCGGATTCTGGCAGGCATTTTTTGCCTCCATTGTGATCAGCCTTGTGAGTTGGCCTTTGAGTTGTTTGTTCCGCTCAAGCGATGGCAGGGTTCACATGATCACACATCACCCCCAAATCAAAAAAGCGGAAGCACGCGTCATTGAATAATGGGCGGACCCGGCCAGTTGCAAACTTCCGAGGGATGCTTCATTAAGATTTGCGGCCTCACCAATCCACACGATGCGACCCTTGCCGTGGAGGCGGGGGCAGATGCCATCGGGATTAATCTGTTTTCCGGTTCCAAGCGATACGTGCCTTTGCAAGAGAGCTGCGAGTGGCTTGGGGAGTTCAAAGGCCGGGCTCTCCGGGTAGCTGTTGTTGTCGATCCTCAGCCTGCAGAGATCGTTCAAATCCGCGAGGCCGGATGCTTCGATGCCATGCAATTCCATGGAGACGAATCTCCGGATTTTTGCGCTGCGTCAGGATTTCCAATCTGGATCAAAGCCATCCGCGTGAGGGAAAAATCTGCCGTGAAAGTCGCCTCCTTGTTCGGATCTCCAAACCTTCTATTGGATTCCTGGTCAGGTGGAGCCTATGGCGGCACCGGGATCCGATTGGATTGGGACTTGGCCCGGGATATTGTCATGGACTTCCCTGACAAAAACATCCTGCTGGCCGGAGGCCTGAATCCGAACAACGTGCGCGAAGCCCTTCGCATTGCACGCCCTTTTGGCATTGATGTCGCAAGTGGCGTGGAACTTCATCCCCGCCAAAAAGACGAATACCTCATGCGGGAGTTTGTTCACATCGCGCGAGAGACAAAACCTCACTGACCCAAGTGCCGTTTGCGAATTGGTGGTGGAGCGGTGGTTCCAAAAAGCGGAACACTCCAAAGGAGTCCATCTCTCATTGGCACCCCACCTCATTGGGGCTCTGCTGGAGGGCCCTGCTTGTCAGGACCGGGTATTGGAAGCTCACCTTTCTGAGAGCCATGGACCCAGAGCCTGTGAAAGGGAGGCTTTGTCTTCAAAGTGACGTGGAGGCAGGGAGGGTGACTCCAGCAAGCCAAAGCCGGGGCCATAGGCGGGACCATTCACCACACAGGCTGTGATCGAATTTTTTTCGATTTGGTTGAATCCAGCTTTGAGGGCATCCGCTCGGGTGCCGTTCACTTCGTATTTCCAACCAACGATCACAGCACATGGGAAGAGGCTTCTGAGGTGGCTGATGACCTTGGGCAGAGGCTGGAGGATAAGCGGTGGTTGTGCCTCGCTGCTTGGCAGCTTGATATTGGGTTGGGAATTGGCAATTCCAAAATCACAAAGCGCGGCCACATGGAGCACGACCTCTGCGTTTCCGGCCTCACGCTCCAAAAGTTTTTGCAAAGACGCATTGGTCCCGAAAGTTTCCACAGGCACGCTGGAAGACCGGTATGTGGCTCCATCGCCGCAAAAACAGCGGACATCAAACCCATGGGAAGACAATGCCTCGGCAAGCACCTTCCCGAGTTCTCCCGTTGAATGATTTGTGAGTCGCCGCACGGCATCAATTGGCTCATAGGCCGGACCACAGGAAATCAAAACGCGCGGGGCTTTCACGATGACACTGTGAGGTTCCCCACCCTGTTTTGGCAACCGGGATTGCAAAAACCTATCTCAGGAGCGCGAGAATGGGCTCAGGGAAAATCCCCAATCCAATGGTGGCCCCGGCGAGGAGGATCAGAACAAGGCGGGTCGCTGCGGGAACAACAATCTCAGGTGCCCCCTCTGCTGCGGGTTGCCAATACGCGGCGCGAATGACCTTGAAGTAGTAGTAAAATCCACTGGCGACCGCAATGACGCCAATACCAGAGAGCAAATAGAGACCACTGCGGATCGCAGATTCAAAGATAAGGAATTTCCCAAGGAATCCCACGGTAAATGGCAGGCCCGCGAGTGAGAGTGCTGCGAGCATGAGAGTGAAGGCAAGGAAGGGTGAGCGTTTGGACAGCCCGTTGAAGTCCGAGATCTCATCGGCTCCGGTTGTACCCGCCACAAGGATAAGCACCAGGAACGCGGAAAAGGTCATGATG
This sequence comes from Terrimicrobiaceae bacterium, assembly GCA_041752795.1. Lineage (GTDB taxonomy): Bacteria > Verrucomicrobiota > Verrucomicrobiia > Chthoniobacterales > Terrimicrobiaceae > JAJTZA01. The sequence goes on along the minus strand of JBGSVX010000387.1, from coordinate 4,122 downwards.
AGATATCCTGCCAGGTAGAAACCGACCGCCGGCCCGGCATTTCCAGAGGTCACACTGGCGACACCAAGCAGGAGATACCCCGCGTGCGCGATGCTGGAATAGGCAAGCAGACGTTTGAAATTGGTTTGTGGCAGAGCGGCAAGATTTCCGTAGAGCAGAGTCGCACCGGCAAGGATCGCAAGAACAGGGAGGATTTTGTCACGCAAGGCCGGCACTTCGAGAAATGGTTGCACAACCCGGATCAGCACAACAAAGCCCGCCGCTTTGGAGGCCACAGAAAGGTAGGCAGAAGTCGGCGTCGGCGCGCCTTGATACACGTCGGGAACCCAGAATTGAAAAGGAACGGCCGCAATTTTGAAGCCAAGAGCCACGAGCACGAGTCCCAATCCGAACAACAAAGGCGTGGTTCCCGACGGATCGAGGTCAGGCAGGATTCCGGCGATGCCATCAAGAGATGTCTGACCGGTCATTCCGAATATCCATGTGATTCCATACACGAGGAATCCCGTGGAGAGCGCTCCGAGGATCAGATATTTGACGCCGGCTTCCAGAGCGCACTTGTGTTTTCTCATGCTGGCCACCAACACATAGAATGTGATGGTCACCAATTCCAGGGAGACAAAAATCATGATGAAGTCCGCAGCGGTCGAAAGCCACATGAGGCCGGCACAGCAAAATAAAGGGAGGATGTAATACTCGCCGAGGCCTTCGCCATTTTTTGAGACCGGGAGGTATCGGCGGTAATACGGAGCATAGTCCATGGAGGCCAGGATCGTGAGAGCTGTCGCCACCAACATGAAACGTTTAAAAAACAGGCCGAAGGCATCTCCCTCATAGAACCCGGAAGCTTCAAGGGAGAGCGGAACGGGAGCCAGGAAGAAGCTTGCCACCAAGGCGATCACCAATCCCCCAATCCCAATCCAACCGGTCACAGATTTTGACAGATTCGGGGAGAAGGCTTCCACCATGAGGAGAAAAATCCCCAGACACACAACAAATACTTCAAGTGAGAGCGGCGGAATCATGGCAGCAACAGCGATGGCGAAAGGAATTGGAGGAGGGCCGGCGGCCAGAACCCGGCAATAAGCAGAAGCACAAGCAACACGGTCACGCTCACCCGGCAAAGGGAGCCCAACTCAGGAAGGGAAGCCCAGCGGTCGGAACATTCCCCAAGGAAAATTTTGCGATAAGCGCGGAGCATGTAAACCGCAGAGATCACAACCCCCCACACGGCAATGATGGTCGTGATCTGGTAGGCATTGAGCCCGCTCAGCTTTGGCATTCCGGCCGAGAAAGCACCGAAGAATACCATCAGCTCCGCAGCAAATCCTGCGAAGCCCGGCAAGCCGACTGCTGCCATCGTGGCGAATCCGAACAGCAGACCGAAGGCCGGCATTTTTTTGGCGAGTCCTCCAAGTTCTGAAAAATCGAGGGTACCTGTGCGGGCACGGAGTTCTCCGCAAAGCGCAAACAGGGTGGCAATCGTCAAACCGTGGGCAATGAGCGTGAAGGCGGCCCCATTCAATCCCAGTTGATTCCATGCCAGAATCCCGAGGAATGCATAGCCCATGTGCATCACACTGGAATGACCGAGCATGAGATCGAGTTTGCGCTGCGAGATGGTCACAAAACCAATATACAAAATGTTGCCGGCCACGAGAGTGAGCAGGAGCCAACTCCATCGCTCCGCCATGTAGGCAGGGAAAACGGGGGTCAGCAAACGTAACATGCCATACAACCCGAATTTTTTCAGAACGCCCGCATGCAGCATCGCGGCGGGGGATGGTGCCGAGGCATAAGCTTGCGGAGCCCATGTGTGGAATGGGAACAGGGACACCAAAATGCCGAATCCAAAGAAGAGGAGCAGGAACACGGAATCATGAGGCACAAAGGCACCAAGGGCCGCCACGGCAGCAATTTCCCGCATGTCGAAGGACCTTGCACCGGTTGGCATGGAGAGGTAGAGGCCAATGAGCCCCAACAGCAGCACAAAGCTGCCCAAGGCAAGATAGATGGTCACTTTCCATGCAGCGGCCTGACGGTCCCCCGAGCCCCAAATACCAATCAGCAGAAAGGTTGGAACGAGCGCCAGTTCATGGAACATGTAAAAGAAGAAGACATCCACCGAGGCGAAGGCACCGATGGCACCTGCGGAAATAAAGAGCAGCGAAGCGTAGAAGCAGCCCGGCAATTTTTCGGGGGTCCTTGCGACGGCAATGGCGGCAAGGGTCACAATCACCGACAGCCCAAGCATGGCCAGGGAGAATCCGTCTGCGCCGAGGGTGAAGGCAATGCCGAGCTGAGGCAGGACAGGGATGGACCAGACGAGTTGATGTCCGCCAATTCCAAAATCGTAAGAACCCGCGATAATCAGGAAGGCCAGCACGTTGGCCGCGGCGGCTCCCAGGGCGGTTTTACGGGCGGGTGCTCCAGCGATCACAAAAGCCGCCGAGACAACCGGAATCAAAATCAATAACAGAAGTGGACTTGGGGCAGCGCTCATCGGAAAACAAGGAAGTAAAGAAGGCCCACCACGCCGGCTGCAAAAAAGAATCCGTAGGCTTGAAGGTTGCCGATCTGTAAGAAACGCAGCACAAATCCGCAGGCCCATGCCAGCTTGCTGGGTACTTGCACGATCACAAGATTCACAACCCAGCGGTCAACCCATCCCGCAAGTTTCGCAGTACCGTCCTGAAAAATTTTCACGAGTTGGGCGTAGAGGTCATCAATGTAAAGGCGGTTCGCAAAAAGCGGAATGTAGATGGGGTCTTTCGCCGCTTTGGCATACAGGCGCCATGCGAGGAGAACTCCCGCCACGAAGAGGCCTTTGAGAATCCACTCCGCGATGTGCGACGGATGCGCGGGATGTTCGAGCTCCCCGAAAAAGAAATGCTGAACCGGCCCCCAGCCCGCTCCAATTGCAGCCAAAGCAAGGAGGGACATTGGCAGGAGCATGACCTTTGGGGATTCGTGCGCGTGTTTGGCGTGATCGCTGCGCGGCGTGCCAAGGAAAACCACAAAAAATAACCGCGCGATGTAAAACGCAGTCAGTCCCGCCGTCACCACAGAGATCCATCCCAGAATCGGCTGCTTTTCAATCGCCCAAAGAATGATGAGGTCCTTGCTGAAGTAGCCGCTGAACCCCGGGCATCCCGCGAGGGCCAGCCCACCAAAAATCAGGCAGAAAAACGTGGCGGGCATCTTGTTTTTGAGAGCACCCATTTTCCAAATGTCCTGTTCGTGGTGCATGCCAACAAGCACCGAGCCAGCGCACAAGAAGAGCAGGCACTTGAAAAATGCATGGGTCATCAAATGAAACATGGCTGGCCCGTAGGCTCCGGCGACCCCGATCCCAAGCACCATGTAACCCAGTTGGGAAATCGTTGAGTAGGCGAGGATGCGTTTGATGTCATTTTGCTGGGTTGCCATCAGCCCGCCAGCCAGACACGTGAGGCCTCCGACCCATGCAATCACGGTCATTGCAACTTCTGAAAGCAGGAGCATCGGGTAAATGCGGGCCAGCATAAACACCCCGGCAGCGACCATGGTGGCGGCATGCAGGAGGGATGATACCGGCGTGGGACCTTCCATCGAATTGGGAAGCCAGACATGTAGCGGCAGCTGGGCCGATTTGCCAACCGTGCCGCAAAACACCAAGAGGCAGGCCGCCAGATACATGCCTCCAGTCGCGGCAAACGCAGGAGCACTTTTTTCAATATCGGCAAAAAACACCGACCCGGTGGCCGACCAAAACATCAGGATTCCCAACATGAACCCAAAATCCCCGATGCGATTCACAAGGAATGCCTGCTTGGAGGCCTCGGCCGCCGAGTTCCGCGAATAGTAATGTCCGATCAAAATGTAGGAACTCACGCCAACGAGTTCCCAGAAAATGAACATCATCACAAAGTTGTCTGCGAGCACGATGCCCAGCATCGAGAACAAGAAAAGAGCCAGCCCGGCAAAGTAGCGCCAGTAGCCCTCTTCCTTGGCCATGTAGCCCAGGGAGTAAATGAAAACCAGCGTGGCGACCGAGGTCACAATGAGCAACATGGCCCCGCTGAGGGCATCCAGCTTGAGCCCGATGGCCACTTCCAAAACGCCGTGAAAATTCAGCCATGG
>JBGSVX010000386.1:0-2960 GCA_041752795.1 Terrimicrobiaceae bacterium | reverse complement strand
GGCGGCCTTGCCGGTATCATGAAGCAGAATGGCAAGATACAGCATCGCGGGATCTTCCAGCCTCTGAAACAGCGCGCGGTATCCACGAAACCGCACTTCATCACTGAATAATATGCCATCCAGTTTTTGAACACAAACCAGCGTGTGCTCATCCGCCGTGTATCGGTGATAAAATTCGTGCTGCACCAGGCAGGTCAGCTCCCCGAATTCCGGCACGTATCGCCCGAGGAACCCGAGGTCATGCATTTCGCGAAGAATGCGCCCAACCTCCCCCTTGCGCGAAAGAATAGCCAGAAAAGTTTCCCGTGATGCGCGAGCATATTGGAAGGTGCGGTTAATGACCGGCAGCTTTCGGCGAATGGCATCTCTGAGTTCGCCGCTCAGGTCGAGTTGCCGGACCTGGGCATGATGGAAGGCCCGGATAATTCGGAATTCATCGGCTGCAAACGTTTCGCGCGATTCCAGATACAAACGTCCGCCCCGGGAATGAAACCCATCAAAGCGTTCGACTTTGGGTTTGAGAAAACCAAGGAGGCCACGTTTTGGTTTTTCCGGTGTGATTCCCAAGCGTTCAATCACAGCGGAGGTCAGCAACTGGATTTCGCGCGCGTTGGTGTAAAATTCCCGCATGAAGACCTCCACCCGGCGAAGGATGTGTTTCTGCGGATATCCGAGGGCGGTCGCAACCTTGCCCTGCAATTGCAAGGTGAGCGTGTCCGAAGCGCGGCCACCGATATATTGCATCTCGGCGCGAACGCGCATCAGGAAATCGTAACTCTTCTCAAGCGTCCTTCGCTCGGATTCCCGCAAAAACTTTTTTTCGACCAACTTCGGAAGGGTCGCGACTCCCACTTTAAAATAGGCAATCCAAAGCAGGTTTTGATAATCGCGCAGGCTCCCGACTCCATTCTTGATGTGGGGTTCCTGCATGAAAACTGTCCCCCCGTATTTGGCATGAAGCTCTTCCTGATTGGCCAGCCGCCATTCAATGTAAGCCGCCTCCCGGCCACGCACGCATTCATCAGTAAATCGTTCCCGGAATTCAGTGAAAATTTCACGGGTGCCGGCAAGAAAGCGGGTTTCCAACATGGCCGTCTTCGTCACAAAATCTGCATTCGCCTGTTTGATCGCACCGGAAATCGAGCGCGTGGCATGACCGACTTTGAATCCCATGTCCCAGAGCGCCATAAGAATTTGACGAATGGCATCCTCGGTTGGTTTGGGACAGGAAGCCTTCGGGTGCAGAAAAATAATATCGATATCGCTCATGGGAGCGAGTTCCCGGCGGCCGTATCCGCCAAAGGCCGCCACGGCAAGAGGTTCGGGCAGCCCCTTCGGCGCGACCTCTTGAATAACCGCAGTGAACAATTCCCGAAAAAGCACATCGACCATTTCCGAACGCTGACGAGCCACTTCCCGTCCGCCTCCTCCACTTTTGTGCCAGAGTTGGAGGCGGTGTTCCTCCACATTCCGGAATCCTTTAAAAATGGCTACCGAGGTACCTCCCGTCGTGCGGGTTTGTGAGCGCAGGTGGTCTGCGGCTTTTTCGAGAGACTGATCGCCGGGACCCATTATTGTGGCGAATTGGCACGGATCACAATTTCCACGCGTCGGTTGATTTGTTGTTCATCGATCGTTCCGGTGGCCGGGGCAATGAGCTGGGATTTACCGAAGCCGAGGGTTTGCACCCGCTCGGGAGGAATACCCATCGCTTGCACCAACCACCTGCGAACGGACTCCGCCCGGCGCGAGCTGAGCTCCAAGTTATACTCTGCCGAGCCGAAGGAGTCGGTGTGGCCTTCAATTAGAAAAGAAGCTTGGGGATTCCTTCGAATGAGCGTTGCCAATTTGGTGAGACTCTCGACAGCGGCCTCGCGCAAATCGGAGGAGTCATAATCGTAGAGCAAATCGGTGGGCATCAAAATTGGGGCCGTCTCGGAACTCAGGGGACCGGTCTTGGCCAGCAAATCATCCAGATTACTGAAACCAGGTTGGGTTCCTCCACGAAGCGCTCCCTCCGGCACCACAGGAGAGCCCGCCAACATTTCCGGAGTCAGAGAATTTTCCGCTGTCACAGGACCCGGGGACGGTTTGTCGGAGAGGAGAGCCTGACGCAGGGCCGCAGGATCATCCAAGAGACTTTCCGTTCCAGAAGACTTCACCGTCTCCATCACGGTTGTGAAATCCGTGGTGGTCAAAGACGGATTGTCAGAAAGTTTGGGCTGAACGATGGAAGGCGCCGAAACCGCCTTGCCGGGGTCAGCCATCAGAGAATCAAACGCCACTTTGTCATCGGGAACTTTGACCGCAACGGGAGAAAGAGCCGCAGACCGTTCATCCGCCGGCTCAGGATCCAGGAGGCGCGGATCAATTTCGGCCCGTTCAATTCGAAAGGTACGCGGAACAATTTTGTCCAGATACTCACGGCTCATTCCATGAACAACAAATCCCCTGGCCCAAACCACCAAAAGAGCATGAAGGAGCAACGAAATCACGATGGCCGGAACAACCCAACGAATAAATGGCGATGCCTCGCGTTCTTCAGAAAAATGAGATGTTCGTGCCACAGGCTTTATCCATAGAAGCGACAAGGAGGATTTTCAATCCGTAAGCGATGCCTGCCATGAATAAATTCGTGGGAGGAGCGAGTGATCAGCAATTCAAGCGGGGGGCACTGGCTGATCCGTGTATCTCCCCACGAAGGTCTTCCGGAAATCCGCGAACTCACCATCCAAGATGGCCTCCCGGCAGCGGCGGAGGAGGTTCAGATAAAAGTGGAGGTTGTGGAGAGAAAGGAGCCGCAGGCCGAGAATCTCCTCGGATTTGACGAGGTGACGGATGTAGGCGCGGGAAAAATTTTGGCACGCGTAGCAGGCACAGCCTTCTTCAATCGGGTTGGGGTCCTTTGTGTGACAGGCATTTTTGATTCCCAGTGTGCCATCGTGGGTGAACGCCGTGCC
>JBGSVX010000385.1:0-6881 GCA_041752795.1 Terrimicrobiaceae bacterium | reverse complement strand
GGTCTGATGGATGGCAATGGATCACATCCGAGGCCTCCCACCAAGCCCGACAACGACGGAGGGCCTCTTCCATTGGGAGAGGACGTTCAAATCGCTTGGAATCCGTGGCCACGTGCAGGAACTCCTGCAAAACCTGCGGTGCAACTGCATACTGCTCCGACCCGGCCTTGCTGGCGGATGCGATGTGTTCCCTCACGGCGGCGTGCCCCACCGCCTCCTTGAGCTCGTAGGCGAGCAAAACTGTTGTATCCAGGCCAATCATACCCGATCAAAATACCCTTCGGTCAAACCATCGCGACCCTCCCACGGAATCTTGATGTGGCCGACGGAAATGGGTTCGGTGGCCTGCCAGAGTGGAGTGCGGGCTTTTACGGAAGTTCGACGGAAGTTTTCCATGGCTTCGCGTATCAAATCCGAGGTGGAGCGTTTCGTGCGCCGTGCAAGTTTTTGAAAATCCCGATACACTGGCTCCTCAACATGAATTGTTACAGCTCGCATATGTCACAACATATGCCATGGCTGTTAATTTGTCAAAGGTTCAAGGGATTGGCTCGAAAAAAATCAAAGTCAATGGATTCCCTGTGTCCCAACCGCAATGCCAAACCCGTTCCCCTGAAAAGCACCCATCCCGTGAACCCCTTTTTGATTTTAGAATTCCATAGCGCTCTTTGGACGGGTGGCAGGACAGGAAGATGCCAGGTCATCACTGAGGCCATGCCACGACTTGGTTTGGCAACGGTGGAACTTTGGTTTTTCCAACTTTTTTGTGCCAGAACACCCACGATTTTTCGTCGAACAGACCAGGCGGTGGAGATGACAGAACCTCTTCAAAAATTGAATCCCCGAATTGTTCACGAGCGGATGTGATGTCATCAAGGTTTCCATAGACCATGACCTGGGCTGCGATGCTGTGAGGGTCTCCATTGGAAGGATCCTTCCACCAGAAGAGGCGCTCAAGTGGCAGCCGGGATTTCATAGACAAACTCTATTATGTGGGGCAGGGGTTGCCACTCAGGAAGGAGATTCAGGGGAGTAGTCGTCGGAGCATTTCGACATCGACGCGGTCTTGGTCTCGGTGCGTCTGCTTGCTTCGAATCAGGTCCGGGATGGAGAGGAAGGGAATGAGGACACCATCCACCTCTCTGGACAGGGCGTTTGCCAAGGCCTCCGGGTATCTGACGGTCCAAGCCTGGGTGCTCACATCAACTTCGACTTCATCGGCAATTTTAATGACGACATTTTCTTTGAAGTCGTTTGGGACAAGCTCCCTGGCGGCTCCATCGGAAAGCAAGGACAGTGCGTCGATGACTTTTTGGAAGTTGGCATGGTGGTCTGCGATGAGGATATCAACATCTTCGGTTGCGCGAACCAAGCTGTTCATGATCATTGCCCAGCCGCCAATCACAAGGTATTCGGCATCCTGTGCATTGAGGAGTTTGCAGACTTTCACCAAAGGATTGGAGGTCATTTTACCAGAGCCTTGGGTTGCTTTGGGCCGATTTCCACTCTTCGTATTCGTCCCACGTCTTAAATTTGACAACAAACCCACGAGGTTTCGAGGTTGCTGCCAACTCATCAGCAGCTGCGATGATCTGCGTCGCCCTGCGCACGAAGTCAGTCGGAGAATCTGAGGATCTCAAGCGAGTGCCCACTGTTTTCATCTCGTTGGCATCATGCGGGAATTTTTTGTGGGATCAAGCCGTGAGTGGATGCCGGGGAGCGGGAGGCTCTGATCTTCAGATGGGTACATAAAAACGCCCCCGGTCTTGCGACCGGGGGCGTTTTTGGAATGTTTTGGGAATTAGTAGCGACGGGCTGGACGACGGTCCGCACCGAATTTGCCACGGCCTCCGCCGCCGCCGCCTCCACCACCGCCGCCAGTGGACTCACGGTCCTTGGCTTCATTCACGGTGAGGCTGCGTCCGTGGACTTCCTTGCCGTTGAATTTGTCGGTGGCAGCTTTTGCGCCTTCGGAGTCGGACATGGTCACGAAGCCGAAACCGCGGGAGCGGCCAGTGGTTTTATCGCTGATGAGGATCGCCTCGGTGACTGTTCCCACTTCGGAGAAAAGATCGTTGAGGTCGCGTTCGGTGGTGTCGAAGGAAAGATTCCCGACATAGAGTTTATTAGACATATTGTGTTTTTTTGTTGAAGGCTCGTTAACTGGCTGACTCCGACGGACGGATTTAAAAATCGCCACTGAGAATTCGCGGAGTGAACCGGAAAAAACACAACTAGCAACCTACCATGCCCCTATGGGCCTCACAGAGGAGACCGTAGGCCTGAACGATTCAAAGGCAAGAGAAATCTTTGGGAATCACAGGCTGGGGCGGGACGGACATGGATCAGGGGGAACGTCGTGTCCCGCCCGTTTTGAGCTTAACTTCCCAAATGCACCAACTCCCACACGGTCGAAACGACCATGGCCCCTGGCCAGAATTGCAACCTCATCCACCTTTGAGAATCACACGTCGAGGCGGGCGTTGAGGGCGTTGTCTTCGATGAACTGACGGCGGGGTTCGACGACATCTCCCATGAGGATCGTGAACATCCGGTCGGCATCCACGGCATTGTCCTCGGTGAGATCGACCTTCAGGAGGCGGCGCTTCTCAGGGTTCATCGTGGTTTCGAAGAGTTCCTTGGCATTCATCTCGCCAAGACCTTTGAACCGGTCAATGCTCAAACCGCGTTTGCCGATTTCCAAAACTTTTTCAAGGATTTCGGGAATGGCAAAGACCGGGTGGGATTTGGCTTTTTCGCCTTCGCCTTCGAGGACCTCGAAGAGGGGTTGGTCGCTGGCGGAGTAGTGGTCAATGTGGAGGCCCTTTTTCTCAAGTTCGGCGATGAGTTTGAGGACCGAGGAGGATTCATGAAGCTCCACAAGGCGGGCACGACGGCGGGGGCCTTCGGCACGTTTGGCGGATTTGGAGGTGAGGGGAGCCGCTGCCGGAGTGCCGTCGCCATTGGTTTCGGCGGGCGGTTGCTCGCTTTCAAAAAGGCCGAGTTCCTCATTGGCTTCGTGGTAGGCACGGAGGGCTGATTCGTCGGCGAAGTAGTGAACCTGCTCGCTGTTTCCTTCGCGCACATGCACGAGGTAGGATGGCAGGTGGCCGGTTTTTTCGTCCCGGCGGGTCAGGTATTGCTCGAAGTCGCCGCCATGACGCCGGATGGCATCTGCGTATTTTTGCAAACGTTCGAGCAGGCCCAGGATTTCTTTGAGCTGCGCGGAGGTCAGTTCCTTGCCGTCCCCGCAATTTTTGAGGCGGACTTCCTCTGCACCGAGGCCGAGGAGGATTTTGTTGAGTTGGGCATCGTCCGCGACATATTCCTCGCGGCGTTTGCGTTTGATGCGGTAAAGCGGCGGGCAGGCGACATAGACGTGACCGCGACGCAGGAGTTGTGGCATCTGACGGTAGAAAAAGGTGAGCAGGAGCGTGCGGATGTGCGAACCGTCCACGTCGGCATCGGTCATGATGATGATGCGGTGGTAGCGAAGGCGCTCCAGGTTGAAGGCACCTTCCTGGTCGCCATCGCCGATTCCGGTGCCGATGGCAGTGATCATCGTTTGGATTTCCGTGTTCTGAAGGACTTTGTCCAAACGGGCTTTTTCCACATTGATGAGTTTTCCGCGGATGGGAAGGATGGCCTGATACCTTCGGTCGCGACCCTGTTTGGCCGAGCCGCCGGCCGAGTCGCCTTCGACGATGTAGAGTTCGGTGAGGGACGGGTCTTTTTCCGAGCAGTCCGCCAATTTTCCCGGCAGGCCGCCGCCGGAAAGGGCGCTCTTGCGTACAGTCTCACGGGCCTTGCGGGCCGCTTCGCGGGCGCGCGCTGCCATGAGCGCTTTTTCGATGATCTTTTTGGCAACCTGTGGGTTGGAGTCAAAGTGGGTCATCAACCCCTCATAGGTGATGGAACTGACGATGCCCTCGACCTCTGGAACGACGAGCTTGGATTTTGTTTGGGACTCGAAGCTGGGGTTCGGGTGCTTGACGGCCAGCACACAGATCATGCCTTCGCGGACATCATCGCCGCTGATTGCGGGGTCCTTGTCTTTGAGGATGCTGTTGACTTTGGCGTATTGGTTGATGGCGCGGGTGAGGGCTGTGCGGAAACCGGTGGCATGCGTTCCACCATCCGCGTTGGGGATGGCATTGGTGAAACACAGGAGTTGGTCGTTGTAGCTGTCGTTGTATTGAAGAACGACGTCCACATACATGTCGTCCGTGATCTCGGTCTGGTCCTTGTTTTTGAAGGTCACACTGCGGCGGCCGGTGAGCACGATGGCCTTCGGGTGAACGAGCACTTTGTTCTCACCGAGCTGACGCACGAATTCCTCGATGCCCAATTTGTAGAGATAGGTCTCTTTGCGGGTCGGGTCCGGGCGTTCGTCCGTGAGTGTGATTTCGAGCCCAGGATTCAGGAAAGCGAGTTCGCGCAAGCGGGCGGCCAACTTGGCGAATTGGAATTCCGTGGTGATCGTAAAAATCGTGGCATCGGGCTGGAAGGTGATGAGCGTGCCGGTCTGCTTCTTGTTTTTGACATCACCGATGACTTCCAGCTTCTGGGTGGTCACCCCGCGTTCGAACGCCATGTGATAGACCTGACCCTCCCGCGTGACCTCAACTTTGAACCAATCGGAGAGCGCGTTCACGCACTTCGCACCCACGCCGTGCAGACCACCCGAGTATTTGTAGGCACCCTGACCAAATTTGCCGCCGGCGTGCAGATTCGTCAGCACGAGTTCCAGGGCGGGAATTTTGAATTTTGGATGGATGTCGACCGGAATGCCTCGTCCGTTGTCCCGAATCGAGCAGGACCCGTCTGAGTGCAGAATCACATCAATCCGCGTGCAGTAGCCGGCCAGGTGTTCATCAATCGAGTTATCCAGAACCTCAAACACGCAGTGGTGCAGGCCCCGCTCGTCTGTTGGCCCGATATACATTCCGGGTCTCTGACGCACCCCGGCCAATCCCTCAAGTTTATCGATTTTGGAAGCATCGTACTTATCGACGTTTTGCGGATTGGGTGGGTTTTCTTCTGTGTCCATGCGTAAAATTGTTGGGTGAGTGACCGGCCATCTTACCCGTTTGCCGGAGGCGGGACAACCCCTTTCCCGTGCCCGGATGGTTTTTTCTTTTTTGCCCGGTTGACTTGAAAGCACTCTGAGTCCACGTTTTCTGTTTCAACGCGATGTTATCGATCCTCTTCGTTTGCACTGGAAATGTCTGCCGGAGTCCCATGGCTGAAGCCCTCTTTCGCCATATGACCTCCGGCATGCCGGGCGTGACCGTGCGCTCGGCCGGAGTGAGCGCGGGATCGGGCCAGCCCGCCAGCCGGGAATCCGTGGAGGCGGTTGCCGAACTCGGGATTGACCTCAAGGGGTTCCGGAGTCAGCCGGTTACCGAGGAATTGTTGGATGAGGCCACGCACGTGTTTGTGATGACCTCCGATCATCAGCGCCTCCTGGACTTGTTTTTTCCCGAATCTTCGCACAAGGTGCACCTTCTGCGGGAATTCTCCAAAGGTCCGCGGGATATCTCGGACCCCATCGGACGCGGAAAACGGGCCTACCTCGAATGCCGGGAAGATATCCGCACTGCCCTCGCCGACGTTCTCAAATTTTTACAAAACCAACCTGCCATGATTGATTCCAGCCTGAACGCCAAAGACAGCCTCGCCACCATTGACCCCGAAATTGCAGATGCCATCGCCAAAGAGGGGCATCGTCAGTTTGAACACATCGAACTGATTGCCAGCGAAAATTTCACCAGTCCGGCGGTGATGGAAGCGCAGGGCAGTTGTTTGACCAACAAGTATGCGGAGGGATATCCCGGACGGCGTTGGTATGGGGGTTGTGAGTTTGTGGATATTGTGGAATCGCTGGCCATCGAGCGTGCCAAGAAGCTCTTTGGTGCCGACCACGCCAACGTGCAGCCGCACAGTGGAAGTCAGGCAAACATGGCGGTGTATTTCAGTGTGTTGCAGCCCGGCGACCGGATCCTGACCATGGACCTTGCGCATGGCGGGCATCTTACCCACGGACACAAGGCGAATTTTTCCGGAAAACTCTATGAGGTGCATCACTATGGGGTGAGCCGGGAAACCGAGACCATCGACTACGAGGCGCTTGCGAATCAGGCCATGGAGGTCAAACCCAAGATGATCACCGCCGGAGCCAGCGCCTATTCGCGCACGATTGATTTCCCGCGCTTGCGCGAGATTGCGGATTCAGTGGGGGCTTATCTGTTTGTGGACATGGCCCACATTGCCGGACTCGTCGCCGGGGGAGCCCACCCTTCTCCCGTGCCACATGCACACTTCGTGACCTCAACAACCCACAAGAGCCTGCGTGGCCCACGCGGCGGTCTTATTCTTTGCACAGAAGAATTCGCCAAAAAAGTTGATGCCCAGGCTTTCCCGGGTGTGCAAGGCGGACCCCTCATGCACGTCATCGCTGCAAAAGCCGTGTGTTTCCTCGAGGCGCTCGAGCCGGAGTTCAAGGATTACTCGCGTCAGATCGTGAGCAATGCCAAAGCCCTTGCCGCCCGCCTTGGCATGCTCGGGCATCGGATCGTATCCGGCGGCACGGATAATCACGTGATGCTCGTGGACCTGCGCGGCGCAGGCCTGAATGGTGTTGAAGCCCAGATTGCGCTCGATCACGCTGCGATCACCGTCAACAAAAATGCGATTCCCTTTGACACCGAATCCATCACAAAAACCGGTGGAATTCGTTTGGGAACTCCTGCGGTGACCACACGCGGAATGAAAGAAGAGGAAATGATGGAAATTGCGGATTTTATCGGACGGGCTCTCAAGGCACGCAATGATGCGGCCGAACTCGCTGCCATTCGTGAAGAAGTTGTTGCCTTCACCTC
>JBGSVX010000384.1:0-2684 GCA_041752795.1 Terrimicrobiaceae bacterium | reverse complement strand
AGACATGCCGGGTTTGATTGCCGGTAACCACATTTTGATTGGAAAAGCCGGCGGAGCCACCGTGCAGGAATGCCTCGCGGCCGGAACCCCAATGATCGTCACCCAGATTGTTCCCGGTCAGGAAGAAGGCAATGCCCGGCTCCTGATGGAAAACGGCGCCGGGCGCTATGCGTCCACCCCGGAAGCCATTGCCTCGACTCTGCAGGACATCATTGCGGATGAAGGCCGTCCATGGGAAGGCCTTGCCAGTGCCGCCCTCAAACTTGGAAACCCGGACGCCTCCCGCCGCATCGCGGATTTTATTGCCCATCTCAAACCATGAAAATTACCGCTGCCATTTTTGATATTGGGAATGTTTTGCTTCCCTTCGACTATTACAAAGCCGCCAACCGCCTCATCGCAGAAAATCAACCGCCGGCCCCCCCTGATCGCGAAAAGATTGTCGCTGCCAAACAGGAACTCGAAACCGGACGCATTCACCGCTCTGAATTTTTGAAACGTGTGCGGCCGGAATTTGCCCACACCGGAGACGAAGCCGATTTCCTTGCCATCTGGGAAGATATCTTCATTCCCAATGAACCCATGTTTGCGCTCGTCGAGGAATTGAGTCAGCGCATGCCCCTCTACCTGCTTTCAAACATCAGCGATATCCACAGAGAGTCCATCCACCGCGATTTTCCGATCTTTCGTCATTTCCGCGATGGCGTCTATTCCTACGAGGTCGGACTCATGAAACCCGACCCCGCCATCTTTGCCCTCACTGCCGAGCGCTTCGGAGTGAATCCCTCAGAAACCCTCTACATTGATGACATGCCGGAAAACGCCCAAGCCGCCATCCAAGCGGGCTTTGTCACCATCCACTATTCCCACTTGGATCACGAAAAGGCCCTCGCGGAGATTCTTGGGCATTTGGAGTGATCAAGTGCAGTTTATATGGATTGCGCATGATACTCCTTAAAAAGCCCTGATGATTCAGTAGCTGAATCCCTTCCAATTTGCCTCGCGGATCGAGGCGCGTTCATCCAAGTCTGTGGAGCCAACATGACCGTTCACAAACGCCGCGTTGATGGACTCGTTATGACGAAAACTCAAGGATAGGCATAGTATAAAAAAGTCTCATAATGAGACTCAATTATTGACAAAATCGGGACTCAGCTTTTTAATGAATCCATGAAAACAATCAGCGTTCGGGACATGAAAGCGCACTGGCCTCAGGTGGAGGAAGGCGTGCGGCGGGGCGAGGAGTATGTGGTGCTGAATCACGGGCGGCCTGCGGCGCGGATTTCTCCGGCACTTCCCCGGGCGGTTGCCGTGTGGGAAGATCATCTTGCGACAGCAATCAGGCCAAAGCCGGGTCTTTCTTCGGAAGAATCCTTGCGGCAGGATCGGGACGGTCGTTGGTAGGGAAACCTTCATGCTTTACCTGGATACCAGCGCACTTCTGAAACTTTACGTTCTGGAAGAGGGTTCTGAGAGCGTGCATGCAGTGGTTCGAGGTCAGGCGAATCCTCTCCCGGTGTGGGAGATCCAGGAGATGGAATTTACCAATGGTCTTTGGCTCAAGGTGTTTCGAAGGGAGATCAGCAAGTCCCAGGCGGAGACCCAGCTCAAGCTTTTTCAACGCCGAAAAAAATCCGGCATCTACTTTTATCCCGAAATTCATCGCTCATCTCTCATGGCCACATTCGAGCGATTGAGTCGCAGGACACCCGAAACCGGTTGCCGCACCATGGATATTCTGCATGTTGCGTGCGCCTTGGAAGTGGGTGCCACCACCTTCGTGAGTTTTGATGATCGTCAGCGCCGCCTAGCCGCCAGGGAACGCCTGATGCCGGGAGTGGTGGATTGAGGCGATCTGGCAAAATGCTTTCAGAATTCTGCTGCGTTGCGGAATTCAATCCAATTCTTATCAAGTCGCCACCAAGAATAGTTTTTGCGTCGGGGGCGGGTGACGGTTATCTGTTTGGTCTTATGTTGAGACCTTTGATCCTTTCCGTTCTGTTGATTGTCACTGCCTCCGGCGGACTTCATGCCCAGCAGGGACCTCCTCGGGATAATCCCTATGATGTCATCGGCCGTGTCTTTCAGCCGTTTTGGAGTGTTCTTCTTGCTGACAGCAAAAGCAAAAACAAGGCCTGTGTGTTGAACTTGAACATGACCGAGGTGACTGGTCGACTGCCCAAGGAAATGGCCGGTGCCTCCCTGGATGCTGCGGTTCGATTTCCCGACAAAGTGCTTCTGACTGCTCCGGTTTTGGGTGAAAACATCACGGTGTGTCGTAATGGCAATGAGGTCTGGGCCGTGCCCGGAGCCAAGGTCGAGTATTTGCTGAGTCAGTTCAAAGTAAAGCCCGCACCCACAAAAAAGCAGAGTACTCCGATTTATTTGCCAATCACCGCGCAGCAGGCGGTTTTTTTGCCGGCTATTTTTAGCATCAAGCGCGCGGAAGTTGCCGAGGTGGACACATTGGATGGTCAGGACATGCGTGTGATCACGGCGGGCCTGATGCCCGAACTGGCCAAAGCCGCGAAGGCCGAAGGTTTTGAGGCCCGGATGTGGGTTGCTCCCGGGTATATGCCGCGGCGTTTCGAAATTTTTCAGCCCGATTTCACGGCGACCGTGGATGTGAAGGGACTCAAATTTGTGCCCTCACTTCCCGCTTCGACATGGACCCCTCCTGAAGG
>JBGSVX010000383.1:0-2868 GCA_041752795.1 Terrimicrobiaceae bacterium | reverse complement strand
CATTATCAACGACTTACGACGTGCAAATGCCTGAAATACCCGTTTTTTCTCAATTCTTTAAGAAACTTGGGTTAATTGATGTTTCTCCGATCGGCATCGGGCAAGGCCAACCGGAAAATTTTTTCCTGTTGTTTGGCCATGCGGCGGGCATCGGGAGGTGTGAGGTCATTCCAGCCTCCGAGGTGGAGCATGCCGTGGATCACGCAGAGGGCGGCTTCGGAGGAGGGGGTCATGGCAAAGGTCATGGCGTGTTTGGCAATGGTGGAGGCTCCGAGGAGGATCTCGCCGTGCTCGAAGGTGATCACGTCCGTGGGTGTGGGGTCATCAAAAAACTGACCGTGGATTTTGGCAATTTTGGAATCGGAAATGATCGTGGCCTCGATGGTCTCAAGGTGTTCGAACGCGGAGCCCGTCAGCGCAGATTCCGCGCAGAGCGGGATGGCTGCGGTGGCGACACGGCGGATCCATGACATGTCCATGCTGATGGCTCTCTGACGATTCTGGATCGTGAGGAGCGGAAGGCTCCGGTGCGGGGATTTCACGCGGCCGGTCGTGCAGAGCGGCGGTCGGAGGAGGCCGATTCTTTTTCTTCGCGTTTCGGGTAGGCCACGCGGGCGTGCAGCATGCTCACCAAGGTGCTTTTGAAGCTTTCGCCGATGCATCGCAAATCGGCAAGCGTGAGGGGAGCATCACTGAGTTGGCCGTCGGCGAGGCGTTCATTGATGATGTTGGAGACGAGGTCATCGACGCGCTGAGGCGTGGGGCGTTCAAGCGAGCGGGATGCGCTCTCCACACTGTCCGCAAGGCTAACAATGGCGGTTTCCTTTTTATCCGGTTTCGGCCCCGCATATCGGAAACTTTCTTCATGAACTTCCGGCACGTCCTCGGGCCGCATGTTCATGATTTTTCCGCCAACGCGGGCATCCTCCTGTTGTTGGAGGGCACGCTGGTAGAAGTAGGAGACGATTGAGGTGCCGTGGTGTTGTTGGATGGCGTCCACGATTTCCTCGTTGAGCTTGTGTTTGAGGGCCAGATCGACGCCTTCCTTCACGTGGGCGGTGATGATCAACGCGCTCATTGTGGGGGTCAAATCGTCATGGGGATTTTCTCCGGCCCGGATGTTTTCAGTAAAATATTCGGGTTTCACGAGTTTGCCGACATCGTGAAAATACGAACAGACCCGGCAGATGGTGGGATTGGCTCCGACATTTTCTGCGGCGGCCTCGGCGAGGTTTGCGACGGCCAGACTGTGATGGAAGGTGCCGGGGGCTTCAAGGCTCAGGCGTTTGAGGAGAGGGTGATTGAGGTCGGCCATTTCCAGCCAGGAAATGTCCGTGGTGATGCGGAAGAGGCTTTCGAGGACGGGAAGGATGCCGCTCGCGAGAATGGCCGTGCCGAAACCCACTCCGACTGCGGCAAGGCTCTGGAGGCCGATCATTCGCCAATCGCTCAGGTGGGGCGCTTCCCAGATCACCGGCCCGATTTGCCCGAACGCAGCAGCCAGAACCCACGTGACTCCGCCAACGTAGACGCCAGCGCGGACGAGGCGACTGCGGCGGCGGACCTGCAGCGTAAGGAATACTGCAACAAATCCTGTGATCAGGGAAATCACCAGAAACACCGGGTCAATCCGACCCACGAGAAGGGAGCCCCACAGGCTGGCGAAAACGGCTGCAAACAACCCCTGGTGTTTTCCTAGCAGGACGGAAAGCACAAGCGGGGCGAAGGCGTAGGGAACAAGCAGTGGCGCGAGTTGTAGATCAATCGTTCCGGCCGCAGCCTGGGTGAGAATGAGTTTGATCGCGGCGAGCTGGGTCAGCAAAACCCCAAAAACGAGCGCCAGCCAAGAATTTTGAGCGAGGGTGGCCGGGTGGTTAACCCAGAGTTGCGCGACCGCTGTCACAAAAATCAGCAAACACAGGAGGAATTTTTTGGCTGGTTCGGGTTGTTGACCCGTGAAAACGAGCACGGCCAGGCCAAGGACAAAGAGCGCAAGAATCGCGGAACGAACAACCCATCCCCGCTCCATGGCCTCGGCGAAGGGATGATCAGAGACGGTCCTGCGCGTTTTTGCGCAGGCCATGCCCTTGCCGACCAATCGCCGGCGCTGGAAAAAGCTCCACATATCAGTTGTTTTTCTCGGATTCGTTCCTTGCGAAACGTCTCCGAGCCAATGCGCGATAGGGGATTTTTTGGGTTCTGTCCATGGAAATCAAACGCGCGAATCTTGAAGTCCCCGGTGGTCCCGGTAGGCGGTGATGATTTTTTGAACGAGCGGATGTCGTACCACATCGGCTTCATCAAAGAGTTGAAAGGCAATTCCCTCCACATGACGCAGGGCCTCTGCGGCTTCAATGAGCCCGCTGCGTTTGTTGCGCGGAAGGTCAATTTGGGTTCGGTCCCCGGTCACGACACATTTGGAATCCGGCCCAAGGCGGGTCAAAAACATGAACATCTGCTCGGTG
The DNA here is from genome assembly GCA_041752795.1 of Terrimicrobiaceae bacterium. Lineage (GTDB taxonomy): Bacteria > Verrucomicrobiota > Verrucomicrobiia > Chthoniobacterales > Terrimicrobiaceae > JAJTZA01. The sequence goes on along the minus strand of JBGSVX010000383.1, from coordinate 403 downwards.
GTCGTATTTTGCGCTTCATCCAGGATCACGAACGATTTGCCCAGCGTGCGGCCACGCATGTAGGCCAAGGGGGCAATTTCTATGATCCCCCGGTCCATGAATTTTTGAATTTCCTCCACTTCGAGCATGTCGTGGAGAGCGTCGTAGAGCGGGCGAAGGTAGGGGAGGATTTTTTCTTGAAGGTCGCCGGGCAAAAATCCGAGTGCCTCACCCGCTTCGACGGCGGGCCGGGTCAGCACAATGCGGGAAACTTTTTCCGCTTTCAGCGCAGAAACTGCCATGGCCACCGCAAGATAAGTTTTGCCTGTGCCAGCCGGCCCGACGCCAAAGGTGATGTCATGACTCCGGATCGCCTGCAAATATTCGCTCTGACCCATGGTTTTGGGGACGATGACCGGTTTGC
>JBGSVX010000382.1:0-2047 GCA_041752795.1 Terrimicrobiaceae bacterium | reverse complement strand
ATGGCTCGTCGAAGACAGAAACACTTTCCTCCTGCGACGGGTGAAAGCAAAAAAATCCATCTTGAAGGACCGCGCCCCACTAACTTGACGCACATGCCCAACGGGGTTGCGTCCCAAAGCCTAAGCTAGGATTTGGCCTTCCACAATGCGGCATCGACACCCGCCTTGGACACCGTCTAAGCCGAAATCCCAGTCCAGATCCAATGGACTGACCATCTCCTTTCTCGTGCGACTTTGCACCGTATGCATGTAGATCATTGCCATTGATATTCTTTCGCCTCCTTTCGGGCCCGCCGCAGTCCCAAGCTGTCCGGCATGAAGACCCCCGCAAAATCCTGATTCATCAGGTTACGATCCAGCAGATCGGCAACCCGCTGTGTCTGCCTCTCCAGTTCCGAACGAAGCTTCTTTGGCATGGGAACAGAGCGGTCCTTGCCGCCTTTTCCGTCGTGGACGATCACTAGGTTCTCTGCAAAATCGAGACTGTTGATCCGCAGCTCCAAACACTCGGAAAGACGCAGCCCGCAGCCATACAGGACCGAAACAATCGCTTGATTTCCCCAACCAACCCCGTCTCCAGCGCTTTCCAGTCGCGCCGAGATCCCGTCTTGACCGGCACGGAAGGTTTGGAACGCCCACCACTGCTTGAATAATTGCCCGGCGGCTCCGCCACCATCGCCGCCCGATCCTCCGGCAACCCAGGACCGCCCTCTCCGGCTCCCATGCCCAGAAAAATCTCAACCGCCCGACGCGCCTGCTCGCACAACCCGCCAGATTGCCCCTTGCTCGCAAGTTTCTCCAAAAATCCATCGATCAACTGCGTCCGCGTAGCCCCATCGCCGTATTTCGACTCATAGTCACAAAAATACCGCACCCACTTGACGTAATGCGCCATCACCACATCCGAAACCCCAACCCCCGCAGCGTCGATCGGTAACGGTGAAAAATCTATTTCTCAAGTTTCAGCATGATATCTCGATCTCTTTTTCTCTCGGCGAAAAATGATAGGTTAATAGCGGAATGCAAGATTCATTTTCAAAGAGACTTGACCCAAGCTGACGGAAGGTGATTACCTCGACTGACCTAATAAATTGTTCGCTAGAAAATGAAGCAACTGATCATCCAATTCCAAACTAAAGACTTCGAGGGGTTAGACTGCCTTGGCATTAGGCACGATTTGGAAGAAAAGATTGGCGGAGCTCTTGAGAGAAACCTTGGCGGAATCGGCTATGTTGACGGTGGTGATATTGGGAGAGAAGAAATGAATATTTTTGCTTTCGTTAAGTCGTGGGAGCAGCCCATAGAACTCGTGAAAGCGGTCTTAAAAAGAAGCGGACACCTTGATGAGGCCGTCATTGCCAAAAGAATGAATGATGACTCGTATAGAGTTGTTTGGCCTTTGAACTTTGACGGAACATTCTCGATCACATGAACCCAACCCAGCGAACCAGGCGGTCGTGGCAACGTCGCTAACGCGCCGTCGCCACACCTTATCGTTGAAACAATTTGACAAGCGCCTCGCTTAAATTTTCAGGATCACTCCAGAAGGGGTTTCAGAGCCGCATTCCCGACGACATTCAGACGTTTCAAGGGAAGCCGATTGGCATTTGGATTGAATCCGCAGACGATGGTTGCTGCCCCGATCGACAGCTAGTTTCCTTGCTAGATGAGATTCTTCATGATTTAGCCACCGTGATCGAAAGTGCGCACTCGGCTCTGTTAAAATATGAAGAAGATTCTAATGAAGATTATTCCGCTCACATCAAGAATCCCCATATTTGGTTGACCGTTGATCTCAATCCCGGCGATCCATCAGCTTGGGCTTTCGTCGTCGAGCGGGACGACTGGCCGGATTTTGGCTGGCACATTGAGTTTCGAGGAACTCGTTTCCATGAAATTTGGGCTGGAGATTAAACCACTAACCACCGAACAAGGCGCATCACTCGACCTTCAGTTGCTATGGCTCCATCGGCGAGTGATGCGGGTAGTGTAAATCTTTGTCTGTAAGTCCGCAAGGCTCCAGCCCGCCGCAGAAGCGGCCAATGGA
>JBGSVX010000381.1:0-4485 GCA_041752795.1 Terrimicrobiaceae bacterium | reverse complement strand
CAAATACCACATGGCGGGTCGGTCGGTATGTGCTCATGCCGGACCATATCCATCTATTCTGTGCTCCCGGAGATATTTTCATTCCGTCTCTTGCCAACTGGATAAAAAAGTGGAAATCCGAGGTTTCTCGCAATTGGCCCCATCCACCAGAGCAGCCGATTTGGCAGCGAGGCTTTTGGGACAGGCAACTCCGGGATGAAGAACATTATGGCAGGCGATGGGAATACGTGAGGCAAAATCCGGTTCGCTCAGGTTTATGCGCCGACCCTGCGGATTGGCCGTGGCAGGGAGAGATCAATGTTTTGCGTTGGTAAGGATGCGGCTCTGACAAGCAGAGCCCTCCAACGGAGTGCTTCCTGGAGGGGCGGCCCGTTAAAACCGGGCTAGTTTGATTTCTCCCTCAAATTGCGAATGGCGTGTATAAAGACCTCTTAGAATGAATGCTCCCTGGCAAATTCTTGAATGGGCTTCCGTGTTGCGTTCAATGCCGCGGCGATGGGAGGTTCGGCAGAAGCGCTCTCGGCTTTTACGATCTGAATCGGCGGAACCTGTTCTGAGTTTTGGCGGGGTGTTGTCAGGGCGCGGGCTGGTCCATGGCGGGGCGGTCAAGCTACTTTCATTGCAGGCCGGATTTTCCTGTCATGAAGATTGTTTCAACATTCTGTATCTCGTCAGCAGTGCGCAACCTGAGTTCGCGGAGGACCTTGTCGACCTTTGCAAGAACCGGGGCATTCCTTTGGTTTGGAATCAAAATGGTGTCGGCTATCCGGCGTGGGCGGGTCGGGAAGCCGAACGTCACAATGCGCCCATGCGGCGGCTCCGTGCGCAAGCAGACTTCGTGGTATATCAGAGCCGGTTCTGTGAATTTTCGGCCAACCGATTTTTGGGAGAGCAAGACTCACCATCACAGATTTTACTGAATCCGGTGGACCTGAATCGTTTTTCGCCGGCTGCAAATGCACCTTCTGGAAAACCGCTGTGTTTGCTGGCGATGGGCACCCAAAATTACCGTGCCCGTGTGATCAACATCCTCGATGCGCTTGCTGAACTGCGGCGGGGTGGACTTGATGCTACCCTGACCGTGGCAGGCAATCTGCTTTGGAACAATGCGGAGGAGGATGTTGCCGGTTATGCACGTGCTCTTGGAATTCATGAGGCCTTCACGAGGCGGCCAGCGTTTTCGCAGGAGGAAGCTCCGGGAATTTACCGGAGTCATCACATCCTTATTCATCCCAAATTCCGTGATCCCTGTCCGACGGTTGTTGCGGAAGCTCTTGCTTCAGGACTGCCCGTGGTGGCTTCCGATTCCGGGGGTCTTCCTGAAATGACCTCACCCGATTGCGCCCGCCTCATTGCTGTGCCGGACGACTGGGAGTCGCTCCATACTCCCTCCGGTTCCGAGATTGCAGCGGCCGTTGCGGATATTTTTGAAGTGCTGACGACCGCCTCCTCTGCCGCAAGGCAACTGGCTTGTGAACTCATTCATTCAGAAAAATGGGTGCTTGCCCACAGGGAGATTTTCTCGAACCTTCGCTGACCTCACATGTATTCCAATTCCAACTTTCGGATCATCGGCATCCTGCCGATGATCCCCAAAGCCCCATGTCGCTAAACGGTCTGGCCAATACTTGGCGAAATTCTTCTGCACTCACCCGGTGGAGATTGCTATTTGCCGGGGTGGTTGTCCTTTGGGCGTTGTATCTTGTGTTTGCCCCCAAACCATGGACGGTTGACCTGGAGGGGAAACACCGCGTTCTCAATTATTGGATTGTGTATTCTTGGGTGGCGGCAGCGATTGGCATGTGTGCAGCGGCGTTTCTCTGGTTGCTCTCCCCGTGGTGGGCAGGCAAGTCCCTCAAGCCAGTCACAAATTACTTGGCGAGTCCACGGTGGTTTTGGCCATTGATCGCAGTGGCCATGATCCTTCAGATCGTGTTTGCGATCCCCCGGATGAATGATGGTTTTTGGGACGATGAAGAATTGAATGTTCGCCGTTCCATTCTTGGAAATTACAAACTTCGCGAAGGCGATGAGCCGGTGAAATTTCAGAGATTGGATTGGAGTTCGACCGCGCTCGAATACCGGGAACCCAATAATCATGTCCTGAACAGCCTGCTTTCGCGCGGTGTGCATGACCTCTATCGGGCAGTCTCCGGAGATCGCGGACTTCCCTTTACGGAGTGGCCGATGCGAGTGCCGGCCCTTGTGGCCGGGGTTTTGTCCATTGCGAGCATTGCCTGGATGCTCCTTGTTTTTGGCATGCCGCGGGCCGGAGTCCTTGCGGCCTATTTGGCTTGCCTGCATCCTTGGTATCTCCGCTACACCTCGGAATGCCGCGGGTATGCCTTTGCGCTGCTGCTGTTCCCGGTTATTCTGGCACTCTGGCACCGAACGGTTTTTCGAGGAACATGGGGATCTTGGATTGCGTTGGGAGTGGCCCAACTTGCCATGGTTTATGCGTATCCGGGAACTTTGTTTATTCTTGTGGTCATGAATGTGTTTGCGGTTCCCGTTCTGATTGTCCAGCGGAATTCCGCGGAGCCAATCTTCGTGAATATCGGTCGTTGGTTTTGCACGAATACGATCACTGCGATTGTGGCCATGCCCTTATTGTTTCCTCTGCTTCCACAGATGAGCAAATACCTGCAATTTCAATCCGAGCAGGCCTTTGTGATGGGATGGGCATGGACTTGGAATACCTTGAATTATTTTTTGTGCGGTGTGCCATGGTTGCGGGGAAGCACAAACCTTGTCGCCTACCCGGAAGTTGTCTTCACCTTCGGTTCCGACCTTTGGCTGCATTGGCTTTTCATGGCGCTGGTCGCAGTATTTCTGGTGGCCGGTGTCCTTCGGTTTTCAAAAGTTGGTCCACTTGGTTGGGCGGTCGTCGTCACCATCTTCCTTCCGCCGGTGATGACCTTCCTGCTTTTCCGGATTAAAACCCAGATCATCTATGAGTCCTATGTGATCTATGCCCTGCCGGGAGCGTTGGCTGTTGTCGCAACCGGGATGGTTTGGCTTTTTGAAAAGCTCCCTCTTGGGAAATCCCATCCGCGAATGGTTTGGGGACAGATTGCGGTTTTTGTCGTGGCCTATGCCTCACTCACCCAGCCTACCAGGGCATGGATGATGAACAATCCCCTCCAGCAGTTGCCGGAATCCGTGATTGCATGCCGGGGAACATTGGATCCATCAGACTCATCCAATGACCATATCCTCACCGGCAGCTTCTGTATTCCACCTTACCTCTACGACCCGAAAATGATTCGCCTGGACTCCACTCAGGAATTTGTGGAGTTCTTGAAAAAGGCGGATTCGGAGAACCGTCCTTTACTTATAAATATTGGCATGCCATGGGCGGCCCGCGAATACAGTCCCGGGATGTGGGCACTTCTGAATGACCCCAAACTGTTTGAATTACCAACAGTATTCCGGGGTTGGGATCCAGGGCTTGATCGCATGGTCTTCAAGTTTCGGCCCGGCTCCTCAACGTCTTTCGATTTCTCCTCCGCAGTTCAAAAACCACGATGAAAATCATGTCATTAATAAAGAACTGGCATAACTTGAACTCAACCGCCAAAGCTAGGGTCTGTCTCGGAATTGCCGCCCTGACCTTGTTGTTGCTTCTGATTTTTTCAGCAAAACCGTGGAGTGTGAATCTCGGGGAAATCAAGCAACTGAAAACTCACCACTATGTGAAGTTGTGGTTCTGGCCAGGTTGCTTTTTTGCATTTCTAGTTGTGTCCGTAATGGGGATTTCGGCTGGTTGGTTGGCAAGGCCGCTTCGCTCTGTGCCCGGGCTTTCCCCTCAAGTTTCAAGCCCGAAATGGTTTTGGCCAATGGTGATTGGTGCCGCCCTTTTTCTCGGGGCCTGTGCGTGGGTCCGGCTTGATCACAGCTTGTGGCATGATGAAGCCAGTCGCACAAAATCCACCATGGTCGGGAACTTCAAAGAAAATAGTGACGGGAGATTCAAATTCAAAAAAATCAAGTGGGAAGATGCTTTTTTTAACTCCCGATTGCCGAATCACGTCTTTCAAAGTGCGCTAAGCAAAGGGTCCCATGACATTTGGTTAAAGCTTGCCGGTCCGAAGGCATTTCCTTTGTCCGAATCGGCGTTGCGGTTTCCGGTTTGGATTTTTGGAGTGGCCGGCATTGTGCTTCTTGCCTTGCTTCTGCGCTCTCTTGGCAGCGCCGAGGCTGGAGTGATTGCGGCGTGGCTTCTGGCCCTTCATCCATGGTATTTGCGCTATGCTGCGGAGGCACGCGGTTACATGATTGTCATGGCAATGCTTCCCGTGCTGCTGTTGGCCTTTATGAGGGCTTTGCAAACAGGAAAAACCCGTTGGTGGGCGCTGATGGCTCTCTCACAGGTCGCCATGGTCTATTCTTATGTGACAGCCCTCTACATTCCGCTTGTTCTTAATGCACTCGCCCCACTGGTGATGTTCTCTCTAAGAAAGGATGGATTGGATTATGTGAGAG
>JBGSVX010000380.1:0-1724 GCA_041752795.1 Terrimicrobiaceae bacterium | reverse complement strand
CGCGGGCAGAAGACATGCCAGAAGCAAGCAGCGATTGATCATCGGAGACGTTCGGAAATGAAATGACTCCCGCGATTCCCGCCGCACTATTGTCGCTTGTTCCCCCGGTAGTTGCGATTTTCATTCTTTGGTCACGACTCCATTCATATGGAGAGAATCACGCCAAAGTCCTTACCGCAGTGTTTTGGACTCTACTCATTGCCTCCCTGTGCTCACTATCGCTCGCATGTCTGTCTTTGTGGGTGCGTCGGACATGGTATTCCTGGCTCGCCGTTGCACTTTGGCTGACTACTACAGGAGGATTGTGCGCGATCGCCGGATTCTTCATTTCCGCATCAAGAGGTTACTAACAAGAAAATGAATCCGCCAAGGCCAGCATCACGTTTTTACCGCGATGGGGGCAGTCAGATCATATGAGAAGAACTGTGATTGACCTTCCTGGCGGGCATTCAGCCCGATGACCGAAAACGGATCAGGGGTTTTTGGTTCCAAGGGGACGAATTGTGGGAAAATTCTTGATTTTTAGATAGGTCCATGCATGATTCCATGCATGGCTACAAAAACAATTTCGCTTGAATTGGATGCCTACGAGCATCTGAGTCGCGCCCGACGGCACGAGCGTGAGTCCTTTTCGTCGGTGGTACGCCGGGCCAATTTCACCACGCCGATTTCCACGGGGATCTCGATTCTCGAAAAATTGAAGTCACTGCCACCGGTGCCGGATTCTGCGTTTGAGCATTGGGATAGGATGGAGCATGAGGAATCTGTTCATCCGAGGGTCTCGCCTTCACCTTGGGACACTCCCGATGTTTCTTGATTCCTGCTTTTTGATCGACCTTCAGAGAGAGAAGCGGGCTGATCGTGAAGGACCGGCCCGGCGCTTCCTTGCGCGACATGGGGAGGTGCGCTTTTCGATATCCGTGATCGTTTCAATGGAATTCTGCGAGGGCTTTTCCGACAAAGATCTCTGGAGTGCGAGGGGATTTCTGGATCTTTTCCACCTTGTTCACGTGGACGATCATGTGGCTCTTCGTGCTTCCCGCATTCGCCGAAAGCTTCGCGAGACCGGGCAATTGGTGCCAGACAACGACATCCTCATCGCTGCGACAGCACTGGTGGGTGGCGAGCCGCTTGTGACCAAGAATACGCTCCATTTCAAAAGGATTGGCGCATTGAAATTGTTGGATTACTCGTCGGGAACCTGACACCTGAACAGTTAGAATTCTGGCAGGAAACTCAGAGCAGCCCGACCGGGTCCACATCCACGGCGTCGAGGACATCTTCCGGCATGGGGAGGGCGTCGAGGGTTTTGCGGACATGGCGTGACAGGGCGCGGCCGGAGGGGCCGCGGAGGGCGACTTGGAAGCGGTGGTAGGTTTTGGCTTTTGCGAGGGGGGCGGGTGCGCTTTCGCCGCAGACGGCTCGAGTGGTCCTTGTTGACATCCTTGGCACGGGCGAGCAGCTCGTCAGGGTCATGGTTTACACCCAAGTGGCAGGCGGAACATGAGCTTATTTTGAGGGTTCCAGAATGCCACAAATATAAAATAGACTTTAGAAAAAAACGATGTATTCTTGCCGACATGTATGATCGATGGTGTGCCGGGGATCTTCTGGCCAAGCTGGCCCGTCCGTATGTCCACCTCCTTTTTGGGGCGAGGCAGACTGGCAAGTCCACCTTGCTCAACAGGCTGATCCCGGAGGATGCACTGCGCTTTAATATGGCA
>JBGSVX010000379.1:0-4638 GCA_041752795.1 Terrimicrobiaceae bacterium | reverse complement strand
AACAAGGGGCTCTTCTCCACTACATGCCATTACGCAGCCCTACCCTTTGTATTTATCGGGTTCCGATGCCCTTCTAATCTAATTTTTTTCCAGTTTTTGCTTCAAACTGCGGAACTTGGGCTAGCTTGGAAGCATGGATCGATCCCGTCACACTGCGCCCGATGGCTTTTCGCGACGGGGAGTCCCTCTGGCGGTATGAGTTCCTGCCGTTCGCCGGGAATCTCTCTCTTCCTCCGGAATTGTTATCCCAAGCCGAGTCCTTCGTTCAAAGAGGGAAAAACGAGGCCGGTCGCCGCACTCGGGCACCCTGAATCGCCATGGGGCGTGGCCCTTCCGATAGAACCTACTAAGCTTAAAGAGGTAGGGACATATGGCACTATTTCACTTTCTGCGCTGCTGGTCAGATTCACTCACCTTGGAGGCACTCTGAATTCCCACTGAAGCAGCCCGTCGCCGTCACGAGTTGCCTGCAAAATTCCGGATTCGAGCCCATTCTTGCGTGCCGACCACTTGACATGAATGTCTCCCCCGTGATCCTCGACCTCAACCCATCCGAACTGTTGTCCGCCCGGGCGTGCCCCATGACTGTAGGGACCTCCTTTGTAGGAAGGGCCGCGATCCAGTGCTCCTGCATGGAACACCGGAATTTGCGCCCCGCCTGTTGTGGAAAAATCGGAATTTGATCCATCGTCTATTGCGCACATGTGGGCATCGCCGGCGAGAATGGCGATACGACCCCCCAGCCGGTTTTCCGCAATCCAATTTGCAATTTCGCGCCGCTGCTCGGCAAATCCGCTCCACATGTCATCATGGGAGACCAGTCCATTCCAAGGAACCGAGGATATCCAAAAGACGAGCTGCTCTTCATGCCCAGCGCGAGCCAACTCTTTCTTCAGCCAAGCCATTTGCTCTTCGCTCATAATGGAATGGAAGCGCTTTCTCTCGGATCGAAGGTCCGTGACCACAAATCGGACACGGCCCCATGTGAAACTCTGCGCAATGCCAGACCCTTCGCTCTCCAAAGCAAATGGGTAGTGCGGCACCCAATCTCGATAGGCCTTTAAAGATGCGTCCCGACTGGGGCTGCTCCGGTCGGAGTTATTAGGACCAAAATCGTGGTCGTCCCATGTATAGACCACCGGGGTCTTCCGCCAAAACGCCCCCTGAACACCGCCCTCCAAATTCCTGCGCATTGCCGAAGCAAACAATTCTGGATCGTTCTCCTTGATGTCGGAATAGTGGAAATCCCCGGTCACAATCATGAAAGCGGGCTTCATCGCCGCAATTTCCGAAAAAACCGGGCTGTCTGGCTGGGAATTGCAGGCCCCGAATGCAAAAGAAAAAGACGCTGGCCGCCCGGCCGACGGGGCTGTCCGGAATTGCCCGATCAACGATCCAGCAGCCATCACATAGTAATCCGTCTCCGGTTTGAGATGTTCCCAACCAATACGGACGGCCTCCCCAACCCCCTCGGAAATTCTAGCGGGTTCAATCGTCTCGCCACCTTCCGCGAGAAGCTCCAACTTCTCCGGTCTCCCCGGACCCAACACCGTAACCGCCGACCGATCTGTCACCGCGCCCGTCCACGCGAAACCCTCTGCCAGTGCGGAAGCACCCGACAGCGCAAAACAGTACAGGAGAAGAAATGCTCGAATCACCTACAAACCATTGCCTCTTGAACCGAACAGGCAAGTGAATACTATCACGGATTGCGGAACAACTCGTCAGGCTCGGCTGCGTTTTCTCCAAAGAACACATTCTTCCATGCTTTGCGCTCGCTGCCGTTTACAATAATTGTTCCTTTTCCGAAACCTTCAAACATCACGCCGTCAAACTTGGTCGCTCCTCGGAAAACCGCCGCGATCGTCTGTGGGATGCCGGGCGCAGTCCACAGTTCGGGATCCGGCGGAAGGATCCCCTTATCCGGTCCCCTCTTGCAGAACTGCATGGCCTCCTTTGGCACACTGTATTGGAGGACCGGCAGGTTCTTCGACCGCGGGCAGAAAATGACCCGAGCCTTCGCCGGATCGCTGCTGTGGACTTTCATCTGACCGGTCATACCCAGCACGAAGCTTGCTCCCGAAGTGCGCTGGTTAGGGACAGCATCCGGATTGATCTTGGCTTCGTCGAAATACACGCCCTCGAAGCGAAGATCCTTTTTGAGCGGACGCTCGGGCGTCCCAAACATGAGTGTTCCGCCTATTCCATAGGTGGCCCTCGAATCCGCAACCAGCGGCGAGGCACAACCGAGACGTGCCCCATCGAGCAGAATGGTTGTTGTCCCCTCCTGACTGAAAAATGATCCCCGTGGCCCATTGCCGATGTAGCTGTCCTCGGACATGATCAATGTGCCCCGCCGGTGGGTCAATCGGTCGCCGGCACCGCCCGATGTTCCAATAATCTCCAGCGAGCCATTGTCTCCGCCATCAATATAAACCCAATGGGAAATTTCCTCCGCATACGCCCATGCCGGTTCCAATTTGGAGTCGTTGTTGCTGAAACGCGCAAACCGGTTCTTGTCCAGCGAGTCCCCGCCCAAACCTCCGGTTTGGGTCTTGTCCCCGATCGAAGATCCCCGCTTCATCCACAGATTTCCCAAAATGGTGTACCGCACATTGTACGCCGCATTGTTTTCGACCGTGAGGTGCCGGATGGCCGCAGCTTCCAAGCGGTCCCGGTTGCCGGATTGGATGGCCTTGTAGGGCGTGTCGGCGGCCGGCAGAAGGACATCCCCCCCGAAGGCCAATGTGGCAAGTTCAGGTTTCTTTTTGTCCTTCGGGGCATCGGAGCTCTTCCATGGCGATTCCTGAAGCGGCTGCCCGCTCTCATCAAGCCAACTCGCCGCGACCATCGCATCACCGCTCTCCCCGGGCTTTGCCCAAACGATCAACGGTGCTTTGTCCCACGTCTCTTTGGCGTAGTGGCCGAGTTGTCCCGCACCAACGTCATTTCCCCCAAGAGAATTTTTTTCGCGGGTGATTTTCTCCTCCTCCGTGAGGCTCCGCGGAGCCGAGTAACTGGTCGTTTTGCCGTCCTGCGTCACACTCGCGATCTCGGCGAGTGGAAGGCTCTGCGCAATGGCATGACTCGGCGAACGCACAATCAAGACCTTCGCGTGGGGATGGACAAACAGGATTTCCGCATCGATCTCCACCCCGTCCACAAAACGAACGGTGCCGGGGGTTGCGGAATGCAGGGGGGATGCCAAGCCGAGGCCCAGCGTAATTAGAAGGAGGGGTTTGATCATGAATGAGGATCTGATGCTCGCATCACTACCCGCCCGCTGCAATCCGCAAGCCCTGGCTCCTCGTTTTACTGGAAAATCCAGCCCGTTTCTTCTGGAGGGACGACCTCCGTGTCGTCCTTGGATCCCAGCGGCAGACGTCCTGACGTGCGAGGAAAGCTTAAAAAAATGCGAAGGGAGCCTCCCACCCAACGCCACCAGGGCAAGTGGCATGGGCATCTTGCCCATGCGAGATCGGCTGAGGAAAAGCGGGTCCGCAGATTTCACCGATTAACCTAAAAACCGAATTGGAACCACGGATTTCACGGATAAACACGGATTATCAATGCTTTATGAAAACAGATTCCTTCACCCCAAAGGTGGATGCTTTTTTGGATCAAATATTTCTGTAATACCATCTCTTGGAAATAAAGAGACTCAGAACATCGGCAGGTCGGAGAGTCGCCGTGGTGACATGCCGATGCCACGTGGCATTGGCTTCCAGCCAATGATCCAAACAAAACAAAGAGATGGTATAACATCCTGTATCCGTGCTCTCCGTGTCATCCGTGGTTCATTCCCATTTTCTCCATGACTTCAGGCGCATCTCCGATAAGTGCAAATCCTCGGGCCGAAGGTTCGGCAATTCCATAGCCCAGGCCGGAAGGCCTGGGTCTTGGACGGATGAAAACTGCGGGCTGAATGCCAGCGACAGAACCCCCATATCCCATCCTTTCAGGCCGGATTTCAGGTTGGTATTCCACCCAGCCCTGGCGGGCTGGGCTGTAGAATCCCGCACCTTTGGTGCTTCCAGCTTCCGTTCTTCACTTATCGGAGACGCGCGAGCGCCGGAAGAAATCCCTCAAAAATTGTGTTATCCGCCCAAATGCGGCAGTGATCATGTTCCGCCTGGGATCTCACAGTCCAGCCAAGCAGAGGCAGTCGCTGAAAGCGCCTGATGGCCATGGGTGCCCACGCGGGGAGCCTCTGCCAATGGTCAGCAATAAAGTCCGGTCGTGTGATTCCATTCATCCCATAATTGGCAAGAAGGATTTTTTTCCATGACGCTTCGGACTCATAGCCCCATGAAATCTGACCCCTTAAAAAATGTGGCCGCATTTTTTTGAACCAAAACAAAGTCCCCGGGTTGAAGGACTGAACGGCAAAATCCCCCGAATATTGATCCAAAAGAGTGGCTGTTTCTGATTCTGCCACCCAGGGCCTGCCCCGGCTTTTGATCTCGATCAGCAGGCCGACCCGACCATTCACGGCTTGCAGCACATCCTCGAGCAAGGGTATTCCCGCATCCGACCCTTCCAATCGCAAGCCAGATAAGTCCGCCCATGGCAAATCTGCCAGATGGGAGCGGTGACCAGTCAGCCGCTCAAGGCAGCGGTCATGGAAAACGAAAATCC
>JBGSVX010000378.1:0-2405 GCA_041752795.1 Terrimicrobiaceae bacterium | reverse complement strand
GCAGGAGGGCTTGTTGGAAGGGTTCGGTGAGGAGGTCACGGGTGAAGGAGCCATCAATTTTGATGAAATCGATGGGGAGCATGCGCAGATAGGTGAGCGAGGAGAATCCCGAGCCGAAATCATCCAGCCCGAAGCGACATCCCAGAGATTGAAGACGGCGGATCGTTCCCGAGGCGCTTTGCAGGTTCGAGATCAGTTCGTCCTCGGTGATTTCAAAAAGCACCCGGCTCGGGGAAATGTCCGAATTTTCCAAAATGGTTTCCACAAACGTGCAATAGTCGGGGTCATTGAACAGGGTTCCGGAGATATTGATTGAGACCGTGAGTCCGGGATTCACGGCGAGGGCATCGAAGGCCCGTGCGATCATGAAGCGGTCGAGTCGGGGCATTTGCCCTGATCTTCTCAGGGACGAGAGGAAGGCCGATGGCGTGATCGTCGAACCTTCCTGATCATAACGCACGAGCATTTCCTGGGCGAAACATTCTCCCGTGAGGATTGAAAACACCGGCTGGAACCAGACTTGCAGGGTTCCTTGTCGGATGGCTTCTTTGATGCGGGAGGACCAGTCCGTGTCGGTGATGAGGCTGGCGATGGCGCCCGTGGAGGGATTGTGAACTTCCACACAATTTCGGCCATGTGCTTTGGCGGCGTAACATGCTTCGTCAGCATGGGCCATCACCGAAGAGGCCGGGAGGGTGCCATCAATGGATGCAATCCCGATGGAGGCACCAACCCTCAGCGATTTGTCCTGAGCGACATAAATAATTTCCTGAAGAGCATTTCGGAGGTCCTCTGCCAAATCGCGCGCGCACTCGACCGTGCAGTCGCGAAGCACAATCACAAATTCATCTCCCCCGAACCGAATCAATTCCGCGCCTTCCACCGCAACCGCCCGCAGGCTGTTGGCGACTTTAATCAGGAGGTCGTCCCCGACATCATGCCCCAGGCTGTCATTGATGATTTTGAAATTGTCGAGGTCGAGGTAAAGCAGGCTGCCGGGTTTACCAGTTTTCGCCAATTCGATGGACTCCTCAATGGCGCGGTTGAGTCCGCTGCGGTTCATGAGTCCTGTGAGGGGATCGTGAAGAGCGAGGAAGAGGAGTTCGGCTTCGAGGGCTTTCCGTCGGCTGATTCCTTTGATGGAGGATTCCGCGACCGAAAGCCGGATGCCCAGCAGGCCGGGATGGTAGGGTTTTGCGATATAGTCATCGGCTCCTGCATCGAGAATGGCCCGCAAGTCTTCCGGTCGGCTGTTTCCGGTGCCGACAAGGATATAATGGGAATCCCCGCTGGGCATGGCTCTCAGGCGGCAGGCAAACTCCAGCCCGCTCATGCCCGGAAGCTGGATATCCAAAGTGATCAGCGAAAAAAACTTCGTTTCGAGGAGTTCGAGTCCCTGTTCGGCGGACTCGCAACTGTGCACATTGTGGCCGCGGGCGCGAAGGATTCGTTCCAGCAACATGCGTGTTGGGCGGTCGTCCTCAATAATGAGAGTTTCAAGCGGTGTGTCCCTTCCGTCAGGAATCGGGGTGGGCACTGGCGGGAAGGGGAGAACCGGGGAGTTTTCCGTCATGGTCAATCCACAATACGCACAGGCGTGCCCAATTGCACACGTTCAAACAGAATTGGAGCCAGAGTTTTTGGCAGGCGGATACAGCCTTTGGAGGCGGGAGAGCCGGGGTTCGGGATGATTCCCGCATGCAGGCCGATCCCATATTTGGTCAATCGCATCCAATAGGGCATGGGGGCATGCTCGAATTTTCCACCTGGAGGTGGCCGGTCCTTGCGCGAGTCCGCATCATAATCGATGACCTCCCCATTGGCATCCACCATCCATCCGTAGTGGGAGGAATGTTTCTCCTCGAGTTTTTCGATCACCTTATAGAGCCGGGAGGGGGTTTCGTAGCCGGCTTTGCCTGTGGCCACCATGGTCCAGCCCGCTGGCTCACCCCCGATGGTGATTTCAGCGGTTTGCGTGGATTTGTGGATGGTGATCGCGACGGGCCCCTGCAAATGGTCCCCGTACCATTCGTAAAGAACCGGCTCGGGCAGTGGTTTTTTGGTTTCTGAGGTCGCGGCACATCCGGCAAATAGCAGGACAGCCAACCCCGGAATCACACCCTGTTCCAAAGCTCTCATGCGGTGAATTGCCGTGCCCGAAAAAATCAATCAGGGCTGGGCGGCCTTAATGATCTCTGCAAAACCCCGTGCCTCCAAACTTGCTCCGCCGACAAGGGCTCCATCAATATCGGGTTGGGCCATCAGCGTGGCCGCGTTGGCGGGTTTCACACTGCCACCGTATTGAATGCGCACTTTGTTTGCGGTGGCAGAATCATATAGAGAGGCTAACACGGCGCGTGCATGTGCATGCGCGTCCTGGGCTTGTTCGGGACTGGCGTTCACGC
>JBGSVX010000377.1:0-2962 GCA_041752795.1 Terrimicrobiaceae bacterium | reverse complement strand
ATAAACATTTTGCACTCGGAGAGCCGGGTCGTGGCATCAATGAGATTTTTAAGATCGTGTTTGCCGACAAAATGCTGACGGATTTTGTTGAGGTCCACGCGGGCCTGGGAGCAGAGCAAACGCTGCATGAGTTGCTGGGTGCTCATTTCCAGGCTGTAAACGATCACGTTTTTTCCGGCTTCCAACGCGACATGTTCCGCGATGTTCATGGCCAGCGCGGTTTTTCCCATGGAAGGACGCGCGGCAATGACAATCATTTCTCCCGCGTGGAGCCCATTGGTCAGGTCATCAATCCCTTTGAAGCCCGTGGGGATTCCGGTGATTCCTCCGCGGTTCTGGACGAGGTGCTCAATTTTGTCGAGGGCCTCCATCGCCAGCTGACGCATGTCCGGCATCTTTCCACCGAATCGGTCCTCCCCGATTTCCAAAATCCGATGTTCGACTTCATCCAACAAAATTTTGACATCGCCCTGCTCTTCGTAAGAGCGGGCCGTGTATTCACTGCAAATGGTGATGATCTTTCGGAGGAGGTATTTCTCCCGAAGAATCTCCATGTAATATGCTGCATTTGCGGGGGTTGGAACGAATGTGAATAAGTCCGCGATTGTGGCGGATCCCCCGGCTTCATCCAGCTCCTTACGGTCCTCAAGGTATTGGGTCAGAGAAATGAAATCCACTGGCTTGGACGCATTGCGTATGTCCATCGCCGTTCGGAACACCAGTCTATGGGCAGGAAGGTGAAAATACTCCTCTGTAATCCCTTGCTGCACAGCCTCATCCGACACACGATCCGGTGCCAAAAGGATGGATCCCAAGAGGCCTTTTTCCGCGTCCAGACTGGCGGGCAAAGACCTGTGAATATCTGGCAAATAACTACCAGATTTCTGTGAAGAAGGACGCCGCTTTTCGCGGGACTTGGACCCTGAAGCCCCATTCTCAAAATTGGGGTTCTCTGCGGCGGAAGCCGGAGAGCCTGGGGTCATGATTCGTCGTGGTTCCTTGTGCTAAAAACGCCTGGAAATCAGGCCGTTTTCTTTTTGCGGACAACCTTTTTGGAAGTCTCGTCGCCATCCGCATCTTCCGTTGCCTCGGCCTCTTCGGATTTGGGAGCAGAAACTTTGATTGTCAACTTGGCAGTCACATCCGGGTGGACACGAACAGAAACCACTTGGGAGCCGGTTTCTTTGATGGCTTTGTCCAGTTCGACCGCATGTTTGGAAAGTTCGAGTTCGGGAAGTTCCTTGACGACACGATCATGAATGTCCTTGGCTGTGATCGAGCCGAAAGCCTTGCCGGATTCCCCGGTTTCCAGAACAAACGAAAGGCGGAGCTTGCCGATTTTGGCGGCAACTTCCTCAGCGGCGGTCATTTCCCGCGCTTCACGTTCAGCACGTTTGGCTTTGAGGTGATTCACCCGACGAAGGGAAGAGGCATTCAGTTCGAGACCTTTCCCGCGGGGAATGAGAAAATTGCGGGCGTAGCCGGGACGGACTTTGACGATATCTGCCTCGGCACCGAGGTTGGGGACGCTTTCTGTGAGAAGGATTTGAGTTTGAGCCATAAAAATAATCCGTCGCGGGACGGGTTGTAGAAATTAGAGGGACGGGAAAAAACGTCAATTCAAAAAAATCATCTTTTGAACTTCCGCAGGGCCAATTCACGAAAAGCGAAGAAATGTTCACCATGAAGAGCAGGAAGAGCATGAAGGAGGTTAAAAAAATGGAAGTCCTCGTCTGACCTTCATGCTCTTCATGTCCCCCATGGTGATGATCCCCACCTGGCAGAAAAATGGTTCGCCCATCGTGCAGTTCCAAACGCAGGTCGCTGTGCGACATCTTGTTGCGACCTTCCGTGTATTGGCCGTGGAACTTCCGCATGGATGCGGGCGGATAGATCAGAACCAGCCTGAGTCCGTTTTGCCATCTTCCGGTCCGGGTTTGTTTCTCTCGATAATGGCAGCCAGCGGGTCGGGTGCGGAGAGGATTTCTTCGGAAAGCCCCCAAAGCCTTCTCAAAGCGGTGCGGCGCTGCGTCAGTTCGGGAGTTTCCCCTTCGGGAACCGGCTCGGGATTTTTTTGTTCCTCGAGATGCTCGTGCCAGTGCTCCACGTCGCGCATCAGCCTGTAGAAGTTTCTCCGCCAGCGGTCTTCCTTGAGCTGCGCCTCGTTGAGCCAACCGATCAAATCAAGGCGGTCCACGGACGCCAACCGGGCCTCCGCACGGGCAAGATCCTGCTCCACTCCAACTAGAACCGAATGCCAGATGATCAGATACACCGGAGATGTGGCCTTCTTGTCCTCTTTCTCGGCCTTGTAACAATCAGAACACCAAAAGGTCTCGTGAATGATTCCGGTGAGCACTCCTCCGCGCACCACCGACCCAATCCGATAATTGGCCATCACATCCTCGAAGGCATGCGTCTGATGTGAAGATTCGTTGCGGCCGCAAACAGGACAAACCAGTGGAACCTCCACATGCACAGTGTCAAACATTCCCATGACGCGGAGACTACACTATCAAGGAGACAATGGAAAGATTTGAGACCTTCTCTTCGAAATCAGAAACAACATTCGTGTCCAACAACCAGGGCATCAGGTGAGATCGGCAGGTTTCGCGGGTTCTTCGAAACGCGGAATTTCGAAATCGACCTCCGCCAGCCGATCATCCCCCAACATTTCCAACAGGCTGCGCGGTTCCTGGGATTCCATCCGATACGAAGATTTCTCTGGAGCCCCCAATGTCTGAAAATACTCCCGGAAAATCGCACTCACCGACTGTCCGCGCTCCGCCGCCGCGATTTTTGCACGCCGGTAGGACTTTTCGTCGAGTGAATCTGTCAGGTTTTTACTCACAGATTCACTCAAATCGGGGAAGGCCTCGATGTCAATGGATGGCCTTGTATCCCAAAAATTGGGGTCAGGCTGGCGAAATGGAAGGATGGTGGCTCCTATGAATTGCCTGAA
>JBGSVX010000376.1:0-2592 GCA_041752795.1 Terrimicrobiaceae bacterium | reverse complement strand
TCTCGGAGGAGGAGGCCATCCAACGCGGCCTCGAAGAAAAAAGCCGTGAGTTCGTCGAAGCAGGTGCGGAGGTATACGCCAAGGCGGAATAAGTGTGCCCCCAGAGTGCTTAGAAAGCTTAAAGGCAAAATTATTGAGTGGGACGATGAGCGGGGGTTTGGATTTTTGCAAAGTGGGTCGGCCCGGGTCTTTTTGCATCGGCGGGAATTTTCTGCTCGCCGGAAGAAAATCGAAATCCGGGATCGTGTGATTTTCACGATGGGGAGCGATGCACAGGGACGTCCCTGAGCGAAGGCGGTGGAGCAGATCGAATACGGGGGTCGCCTCAGAGGACGTCACTTTTTGATTGTTGGAGCGCTTCTCATCCTTCCAGGAATGGCACTCACTCATTTTTCTCTGCCGTGGCTTTATGTCGGGGGATATTTTTTGGTGATCAATTTTTTCACCCTTTTGGTTTATGCCTCGGATAAAAAATCGGCCGTGAGGAGAAGGTGGAGGGTGAGCGAGTCACACTTGCATTTATTTGAACTCCTCGGTGGCTGGCCGGCAGCTTTTCTGGCTCAAAGAGCTTTGCGGCACAAGACATCCAAGGTGGGATTTCAAATCATTTGTTGGCTGATCGTTTTTATTTATCAGGCGGTTTCCTGGGATTTGATCAATGGAGGCAATTGGATCAAAGTGCCATAGAGGCGTTCGGCACTTCAGGATTTGGCAACCACGGCGATCCCTGCTGCAATTATTAAGAGACCCACGATTGCTTTGAAAACGTGGGATAGCTTGTTGTCAAAGAAACGGGCAGCGAGCCGCCGGGCAATGGCCGCATAGAAGATTTTGACCCCACCCACTGTTAAAATCGTCAGAGCGATCACTACGCCATAGTTCCAAAACGTGAAGCTACGCAGGTCAAACAACACCGGAAAAATGCTTGCGTAAAACAGGATGGCCTTGAAATCACCCAAGGTGAGGAACAAGCCGGAAAGGAAGCTGAAAAGCAAGTTTGCCTGCTGAGATTTCGAGGAAACTCCTTGGGCTTCTGTCCGGGCCCGAATCAGAGAAACACCAAGAAAAACGAGATAGCCGGCAGCAACATATCTCAAGATGGAAAAATACATGCCTGCAGACTCGGTGAGAGCGGCCATGCCAACGATGGCCAGTATCGCAAAAAGTATATCACCACAAACAATGCCGGCGGCGACGGCTGCCCCGTTCCTGAAGCCTTTGGTGACGGATCGGGTCACCACGAGGGCCACGCTGGCGCTTGGCAAGGCCGCCAAGGCCAACATGATTGCCACAAATGCATAGAGGGACGTTCCTGTCATTTTTGAAGTGTTCTGGATTGGGTGACCCGCAAATTCAAGCCGGAACAGTTTGGCCATCCCCGACAATCCCGTGCCTTGCCACCAGCGAAAATTGTGCGAACGTCGCAAAAACAATCCGCCCATTTCCGCTTATGTCCCACAAATTCCCACTCGCCGAAACCTCCCCTCAACTCGCAACGCCCTGCGGGACAAAAACACAGGCCAACCGCGCCAATTTCCCGATTCTGAGGGGGTTGGCTCTTTACCGTCTGAGCATCTCGCCGGGATGTTTTCGTGAACCCCACTGGCATGCGAATGCGGATGAACTCGGGTATTGCCTGAGCGGCAAAGCCCGTGTGACCATCTTTGTCAGCGGCAATGGGCATGCGCGGTTCCTTGTTTCCGCCGGCGAAATGTATTTCATTCCGTCAGGCTCCCTGCATGCCATCGAAAACCTCGGACAGGATCCTGCGGAGTTTGTGATCACGTTTTCTCATGAGCAGCCGGAGGACTTTGGATTGTCCGGGTTTGTGGGATGTCTTTCTCCGGCTGTGATTGGAAACACATGGAATTTGAGCGAGGAAAGCCTCGCAGGACTCACGAGGTCGACACAGAGCTCTGAGCTCGGAAAACTCTCCTCTGTGCCGGTGATCACCGAGTCGGACAGTTATCCGTCTCCTTACAAATTTGCGATTGAGTCCCGCGCCCCCCTGCTTTCGAACCCGTATGGATCGGCCATCGTCGCCCGTCGCGACACCTGGCCGGCTCTGCGGGCACAGGCCATGTATTCCGTGCGGATTCATGGCATCGGGATGCGGGAACCCCACTGGCACCCGGAAACCGCAGAGTTGGGCTTCGTGAAACAGGGTCATGCCAGAATGACCGTTCAAAGTCCGGGCGGATCTTTCGAGACCTATGAACTCCATCCCGGAGACATCTATTTCATCCCCATGGCCTACCCGCATCACATCGAAAACATCGATGGCACCGAGGTTCATTTTTTGATCTTTTTTGACACACCGGACGTCCAAGACATCGGCCTCACCGGAGCAATCCCCGGCTTTCCTTCATCGATCATCGGTCCCTGCCTCGGCATCTCGGAAGATCAAGTGGCCTGTATCCCCAAATTACCTGCGGACCTTCTGCTTGTCAGTCGGATCAATCCTTTGGATTAAGAGGAGTGCCGTTCGGGAATTCTATCAATCCGAATGTGTATGTCTCTCGATAAGATGATATTGCGTAAAACTGAAAAACTCATTTTCCAAACCCGGTCCTGACAAGCAGGACCCTCCAT
>JBGSVX010000375.1:0-5530 GCA_041752795.1 Terrimicrobiaceae bacterium | reverse complement strand
CACTTTCAACCACGCTCCATCCATTGCCAAGTCCCAACGCTATTCCAAAAAGTTTATTCGCATCCATAGGTTCAATTCCTCGCATGCCTGTTCCCTTTGCGCCAGCAATCAATCCCCGGTCCGAAGGACCCCATCATCTCTCCCCCCCCGGAACGCCTGGCGCGGCGAGCGCTGCGGGGTTTGGGGGCGCACAGCCCCCATCAAACCGGTTCGTTTCACCCACTCATTTCGACGAAGCGCCTTCACATTATGTGCATTAACTGAGAGCTCTTTTTGCTCGATGACTTCTCTGCGGATTTGGGCTGTCATATCAGTGTCCGACTTACTGTTTCCCTGGTCCATCGGCGTCATTGTGTTCATGTCACGATCCCGAGCATTGAGTGCAGTGTTGTCCGCTTGGATACCCGTGTTTTTTGTCGATTTGGAATCTGCTTTGCTTGTTAATCCGGAATTAAGACTCTCTGCTTTTACAAGGTGAGCTTGCAATGAGGGGAGCATGGCAGCGGCCCACGCTTTTACCTCGGTGTCTTGGGCTCCCGTGGAAGCCTCTTCAAAGTTCTTTATGCACTTTTCATGACCATTGATGATCATCGCAAGAAATTCCCTGTCAAAGTCTGCGGCTTTCACTTGTTCCAGCTTGTTTTCCGCGTCTTTGTACTTGGATGCGGGTTTGGAAGAGACTTCAATGTTTTTGCTGGCGGCAAGAGCTGCGAGTTGTGTATTGGCCTTCGTGTGGTCTGCGACCAGCATGGCGGCGAATGATTTCACATCCGCGTTCTGTGCTTTGCTTTCGCCGAGTTTTGCCAATTGAACCAAAGAAACACCGGCAGGTGCCTCTTCTTGAATGAATCGTGCATCGGCTGCATTCATGGTTGTTTTTTCGCTTGCTGCCGTGGCGGCCGAACCGGTAATTGCCAAAGCGCAAAGCGCAAGGCCTGTTGTGATGAGGAGTTTGGGATTGTATGGTTTCATAAGAATTTGAGTTTTTTGGAATTAGTTGTTCTTTCGAGAGTTGAACACTCGGGCATGAGCAACAATCTCGCCATGGGGTCTAACCCTACACTCCACTAAAACGGTTTAAGTAAACTCGTATCCGCAGATTTCGCAGATTTTCTGGGAGAGAAGAGACCGCAATATGAGTGTCGAAGGGTTCTGGCCAGAGCAGCTTTCCATCTGCGTAATCTGCGGATCAACAGGACCTAAGTGACGGCCGTACCATTATTTAAAATGCTCTAAATCAAAGACGGCATGCCATTGACTTTTTGCCATTTTGAAAACCTTCTACCACCAAAAGGACAAATCCATCTCGATAAGATTTAGGCCAAACGCCCGAAGACCTAATTTTCGCTGTAGCCCGTTGATTGTCAGGGAGAGCCGAAGAGGGGATTCGAACCCCTGACCTATCGATTACGAATCGATTGCACTACCCCTGTGCTACTTCGGCGTGGAGAGGGCCTGCCACAGTGTCATGTCAACGGGTGAAATCTCCTGGGAAAGCTTTGTGACGCGAATCACAACCGCACCATTACCATCGGCTGGGGATCATGGCAATCTGAACCTTGGCGGTTCTGAAAATTTTTGAAATGATTGGGGTTCTCTCGTGACAGGTTCTTGCTTTCCAGGCGGGCGGGTTCTTTGATGATGCGATGAGTCTGCCGATCCAAAAATCACCGCGAGTTATTCCCCACTTTTTTTCTTCTGGTATTGTGAGGGGTGGGATCTTGTTTGTCAGATTGCGCCGTACGCTGTCATTCCCGAATCCCCGCTTGGCTTTGGTCTGGATCGTTCTGGCTTTTGCGGTGTTTCCATTGGGATGTGTCAGTCGGATGGAATCCGAAGGGAAGCCATCCGGAGATCGGTTGTCGGAATTGACAGCCAAGCGGCTGAGCCTGGCACCCGAAGTTGCTTGGTACAAATTTCGAGAGGGCCTTCCGGTTTATGATCGCAAACGGGAGTCGGAGAGCCTTGCCCGGTTGGTGAACCAAGGCAAAACGATGGGACTTCCTTCGGGACGGGTAAAAACGTTCTTCACGGCCCAAATGGCCGCATCCCGGTCCGTTCAGAAAAAACTGATCACGGAATGGAAAATGGGCGGCCAGCTTCCGACCGCTCCTCCGAGGGACTTGGTCAAAGGAATCCGTCCGGAAATGGACCGTTTGAATTCCGAAATTCTTATCGAGCTGGCAAGGACTCTGCGCCGGGGCAACTAATTCAATCTCTTGGATTCACTGACCGCGCAAAAAGTTGGAGCCGACCATCGTCAAATGTGAGCGGGGTCGGGGAGGATGCGACATGACAGCGGGGATGCGATCTCAGGAGTTCGGCGAGATCCTCGGTGCAGAAAAGGTTTTCGAGGTGGAGGGTGTTTGGAATAAACATCCAGCCACGTTCCCCAAAGCGGGCACGGATTTTTTCCACCAGTTCGGTATCATCGCGCAACGTGCAGGGGATTGCCATGCGACGCATTTCGCCCGTCGTGTAGGCGTTCAGAAACGTTTTGTTTTCATCGATGGCATCCCGGAGGCGGCGGGTGATGAAATCTGCATTCCCGACGCCGAGCGCATTCCCTTTGGCGCTTTCGCTCAGAGACAGCGCGGCGATAATTTCAATACGCGGTCGGTTGAGGTCCTCATAGCCGTGGACTCCGCGACGACCAATGACATTGGTGTCCATACCGGTTCCACTGTAGGCCTTTCCGATTTCCTCCACAACAAGCACCCGGATTTCATCGCAGGGAAGGGTCGGAAAATATTGACGGTGTCGTTTGAGGAGTTCGGGCTCGCGTGTGAGAATTTCCTCCGGGCGGAGCGCATGAAGCTCTGCCGTCTCATCGAACCCATCTTCCAAAATTGCAAGACCCGCAAAAATTTTGCCTGAATCAATGAGGAGCCCCCCCATCTCGAGGAGCATGTCCTTCATTTGAGGGGTGGGCGCGGAGTGGAAGGTTTCGGCAGACCGGATTTTGCCCATCCCCACCACCATCATTTTGGTGAGTCCACTTTGCACCGGTCCTGAAAAGCAGGTGTGGAGTTTGATCCGGTTCAACACAAGCACGCCATCCGCTTCGTAACATGCGCGGTCCATCCAGACATCCCCGGAGGAAACCGTGCCGACCTTCAAGACCTCCATGCTGGAATGAATTTTCATGCCGGTTGCGGATTCCGTGAGTCCCAGGGACTCGATCATTTCCTGCTGACCCTCCCCCGTGGCCCCATTGTGAGACCCCATGCACGGAACAAGAAATGGCTCCGCTCCCTGATCCCGAACCCAACGACCTGCCGCCGCCGTGATCGCCGCAATATTCGAAATCCCACGGCTGCCAGCCGTGATCGCAATGCGACCTCTTGGTCGAACGCCGAGAGAATCCAACTGACGAAACACTTCCCCCTCCAAATCAGCAAGGGGCCGGGAAATCAGATTCTGCGTGATATGAAAAAGGTTCATTTCGAGAGGAAATTGATTCTGAACATAGGCACGATGCCGCGTGGCATTGGCATCTTGTCAATGATCCAAAAATTTTCAGTTCTCGCCAGAAACCCTTAAGCCGGGCTTTGGGACTTTTCCGGCCGGCCGGTTTTGTGGCCATTGCCTGCGGTGACGCCATTGAAGGCTTTGACCGTGGATCCTTCCATGCGCATGACGGGTTTGGGTCCAAAATTGAAGGCAATATTTTTCCATGTGTCGCCGGGTTGTGCGCACAAGCCGAGGGTGGCGGTCGGTTCGTAGCCGCAATGCACCATGCAGTTTTCGCACCGGGAGTCGCGTGCGACTCCATCGACGACGCCGTATTGAGACCAATTGGTGTCGACCAGAAGGTCCTTGTAACTGGCGTGATGAGTATCGGTCATCAAGTAACATGGCCCCTTCCAGCCTCGCACATTGCGGGTCGGGATGGCCCATGCCGAACACGTCAAATCCCGCTTCCCGGCAAGGAATTCAAAAAATATGGGAGTGCCAAAAAGCGTGTAACGTTTGCCCCATTCCAAAATATCTTTGAACTTTTCGCGTGTGGCCTCGCGGGTGAGGAAAAAGTTTTCTGGCTGGAGGTTCAGGCGTTTGCGCATGTCCTCCTTGGCAGCATCATAATCATAGCCGGGGCTGATCGTGTGCCCATCGACTCCGAGCCAGGAAAGGTAGTCGAACATCTGCTCGATTTCTTTCATGTCTGTCTCTTTGTAAATCGTGGTGTTTGTTGCCACTTGATATCCAAGAACCTTGGCCATGCGAATGGCCGCGATGCATTCTATGAACACGCCCTCGCGTTCGACGATGAGGTCATGGGTCCGCTCCAATCCATCAAGGTGAACATTCCAATAAGCCCAGCCCGACGGGCGGATCGGCGGCTTGGAGGTGGAGGACAGGGTCTCGGATTTGGGGTTTTCAATATCCCGCGCCTGATCGGCGGTGATCAGTTCCTCGGAGAGGAGAATTTGCAGCCATGAAGAAATTTGTGCGCGGGCCGCGGGGTTCGCGATCCACTCATAGGCGAGGAACTCGCGCATTTTTTTGCGCATGAAAACCCCGTTCGTGCAGACATAAACGATGCGTTTTTGATCGAGGAGGCCAGCGATCAACTCTTCAATGTGTGGGTAAATGAGCGGCTCTCCACCACAAATGGAAATCATCGGGGCATCGCATTCGGTGGCGGCCCCAAGACAATCCTCAAGCGGCATCACATCTTTCAAGGATGTCGAATATTCCCGGATTCTGCCACACCCGGTGCAGGTCAGATTGCAGGTGTGAAGCGGCTCCAACTGGAGCACGGTCGCGAATTTTTTAACTCCCCGGAGTTTCTTGCCAACAATTACGGAGGCAATCTTTGCGGTGAGAGGGAGTGGAAACCTCATAGTAAGTTCACAACAAAGCAGACCTCATGCCATCTGCAAGAAGGATCAGACGACAAATCAAAAAACTGACTACCAGCGGAAGTGGGCGAAGGCACGATTGGCTTGGGCCATTTTGTGCATATCGTCACGCTTTTTGATGGCATTGCCCTGGCCGGCTGCGGCGTCTTTGAGTTCGTTGGCGAGGGCACGTTCCATGGGAACGCCCTTGCGGCCTTTTGCGAAATTGACGAGCCAGCGCATGGCAAGAGCCACTTGGCGCTCGGCAGGGACTTCCATGGGAACTTGGTAGGTGGCACCACCCACGCGGCGGGATTTGACTTCAAGACGGGGACGCACGTTCTCGATGGCCTTGTTCAGCGTCTCGAGTGGATCGACCGTATCGGTGCCTTCACGGGATTTGTCGATGGCGGTGTAAACAATGCGCTCGGCGGTGGATTTGGCTCCACGGCGCATGACGGTGCTGATGAGGCGGGCCACCATGGGGCTCGCGTAGCGGGCGTCTTTTTTGACTTCTTTGCGGATGGTTCTGCGGCGGCGTGACATGGTCGGTGAGGTCTTTTGGTTCGAATGGGTCGATTAGATCGTTGTGAGTCTATGGAGTGGACGGATTATTTCTTTTTGCCCTTGGTGGCAGCGGCTTCCTGACCGGGTTTGGGCTTTTTCGCTCCGTATTTGGAACGGCC
>JBGSVX010000374.1:0-4131 GCA_041752795.1 Terrimicrobiaceae bacterium | reverse complement strand
TGTGATTGTATATGTTCCCGCTTTGTTGGCCGTGAGAACTCTTCCGTGAACATGATTTTCACCTCCCAGCACAACGGGAATCAGAGCCGGAACTGCCGGGGATGCAGAAGTCCAACCGGTTGGACGGCTCCAGGTTGGCGAAGTTTCTCCCAGTTCCCAAAACGAAAAAATCCCCCCTTCCGGACCCACAACACTCAGAATTTCAAAAATCGGCTCGGCACCATCTGCAGGTTCAAACACCGTGTTTTCGGATGTGAATGTGAGTTCATTCGCATAATAGCCCCCGGGGAAATTTGGAGCGTAGCTACTGAATGGCTCCCCGACAGGAACAAGCAACGCGAACTGATAATCCGGGCCATATAAACTCAATTGATTGGAATTAGGATTATTGGGTTCAATCCCAACCTCAATATGGTCGTGGGAAAAAAGGGTGGATGTCGCAAGGGCGAACAAAACGAGGGCTGCTTTTGTTTTCATGGATTGATAAAAATAGAGTTTAGCGAGGTCACCCGACGCTGGACTTCCGTCCAAGGGAGATTTTCCACCCGCCCGTCAACAAACAGGTAGTTTGCACCGCGGCCGTGGCAGGTGGTATTCACGTAGCCGCGAAATTGGTTGGCAGTCAGTCGCCCATTGCGAAGGGAACCCCGAAAATGCATGTGCTCGGAGATTTGATCGGGAGCAAGTTCCGCAAGGGCGATGGTTGATCCGGGCTGGCGGCATGTGACAACAGAAATCCCGGCACCCGAGGAATCGGTGAGCAGGTCATTCCATCCATAGGTGATCCGAGCCGGATGTTTTTTTTGATCCGGGCATCGACCAATAAAATCTGGCCCGAGGTATGCAGCCAGCGTATTGGTCCATGAGAGCGAGGACCCATCCGGTGCACTGTCATGGCTACTGGAGGGCAACCGCCCATTATTTTCTCCCAAATAGAGCTGCACAGCCGCACCGACCTGTCTCATGTTGCTCAGACATTCGACAGATTTTGATTGGTCAATCATTGGCCCAATCGAGCCCACAGCGACAGCCGCAAGTGTCGCCGTAATTGCCGTCACGCATAGAATTTCTACCAGCGAAAACCCGCCGAGCTTTTGGAATTTTTTCATGATGTTGGAAAGAGAGACCTCCCCGACCCCATTGCAGGGGAGGTTCCCAATGAACTTTCTCAGCCTTTGCGATTTCGTTGCCGAAGTGCCAAAGCACCAAGGGAAAGGGCAATCAGGCCAATAACTCCCGGCTCAGGAATGGCCCGCACGGAGACATCTACCCCATAGGTCGGGAATGTAGGACCGAGTTCAACAACCTGGCGGCCATAGGAAGCTCCTCCCACAAAAATGGAATAATCCCCTGGTGCCAGATCAACAAACGTGCCTGTGACATAGCCATCGGCCGATCCATCCCCGAGAATCCCGGGCACAGACCCAAAGTTGGCAGATGTCCCGTCGGCAATATGCCCGACGTACTCGAAGAATCGCAGATCCGCAGCATAAAGAATTCCCCCACTTAAGGGATCATCAGGGAATAAAGGGTTCGGTGGATTGTAGGTCGGATCATTCCCAATCGACCAATCCTCAAGGGCACGGAATGACCCCTCAGTTCCACTTCCTCTCGATGCAACAGAAAGTACCGCAGAGTCATGGGATCCTTGAAACGGCGTCAAATGGCCGAGGCCTTTGAACAGTGAGATTGCCGGCAGGAAATTGCTTTCTATGCCATTGGCGGCAGTCCCTGAGTTATCCCTCTGCGCGGAAATCACAACGGTTGATATGGAGGTCAGGGTGAAGCGATAAAAGCGCCCACGATGACTGTCTCCCCAATCCGTATCGGTCGCATCGGCCCATCCGAAGCTGCTGCTCACGGTTTGATTGCCGCGAACAATCGTTGAGTTGTTGGCAACGAGAGTGCCAAAGTCACGTCCGCTATAGCCAATGTGTGCAGACGCCGTGGAGCATGTTACGAAAGCACTCCCAAGGAATGCGCTGAAAAAAAGATTTTTGTATTTCATAAAGATATTGAGGTTTCACTTCCCGCGCTGGAAGGAACGCCGGTGCGCAGATCGGGCACGGTTTGTTTGTGTGTTCCTCCGGAGAATTCCGAAGTGGTGTCCCGGCAGGGGACGGAATTCTCCGCGCTGTAATTTTTGAAACCGGGACGGATTCTGCCCGCGGTCATTTTTCCACAGACGACAAGCCCGTGGTGATTGAAACGAGATTAAGCCGGTATGGGGACCGGCACGGGAGGAGCGGAATGACTAGCCACCGCCGTCTGGTCTATGACGGTTGGGTATTGAAACTCAGAAGCGGGTGGCGGAGATAGAGTGGCACCAGCCCGAATCAAAAAATTGTCGGCCTTTTTGTCAGGTTTCAAATTTGCCGGAGCCTGATCCTCCTTTTGTTTTTCCTTTTGAATGGAATGACACATTTTGCAGGGCTTTTCCCCGCTGAAGGTTTTTACCACGGCAGAGCCCAGGGAGTCCGTTTTGGAATATTGAACCACCATGCCCGTCCATGCCACCACTTGGAACGCAGCCCAATGACCGCCGACGATGAGAAACATCGCAAACAGAACCGCGGAGATTCCAAGGACTCGAAACATGATCACGTGTTACTATTCCAAATGGTTAAAGTTGTCAACCGATTCATCAAGGAAAAATTTCCCTCTCCTCGCGAGGGCAAACAAGTTTTAAGAATTAAGAATAAAGTATTAAGCGGAACCCACTCATCTTTGATCTTTCATCTTTGCAACCGCATCCAAAACGATTTGCTCGGTGAGGATTTCCGGAAGGATGATCGGATTATCTGGCCGTCCGGGCGGATAGAGGACGTAAAATGGAACGCCCACCCGGCCAAACGCGGCCAGGGCTTTGGTGATCTCAGGGTTCGAGTTTGTCCAATCGGCTTTCATTGGGACAATATTGGCGGCTGCAAAGGCTGCGCGAACTGCAGGTCGGTCAATGGCTGTTTTCTCATTGAATTTGCAGGAAATGCACCAGTCCGCCGTGAAATCCAAAAAGACAGCCTGATTTTTTGCTAGGAGTTCTGCGAGGGCTGCTTCGGAAAATGGCACCCAATTCAATCCACCTTCCTTGGCCGAGACGGATTTTTCTTCCAATTTGGCACCACCGAAAAGAACGCCTCCAAAAAACCAAGTCCCGCCACCGGCAATTGCCACCACGAGGGCCATGCATATGCCACGGGTCCGTGGCGAGGAGAGCGGGCCGCAAAATGATCCGTAAATCCAACAGGCAAGTCCAAGGCACAGGAACAGTCCGCATGCCCAAATGACTGCCTCTGTGCCTTTTTGATTTCCCAGCACATAGAGCAGCCAAAGCAGGGTCGCAAGCAGCGGAAAGCCCATGAATTGTTTCAAACGTTCCATCCATGGTCCGGGTTTTGGCAAAAGGGCCAGCCAACCGGGCTTGGCTGACAAAATCACATACGGCAGGGCCATGCCCGCTGCAACGGAAGCAAACATCACACCGATGATTCCCGCAGGCTGACTAAATGCAAAACCGAGTGCCGAACCAAGAAATGGAGCCGTGCAGGGGGTTGCCAACAAGGTGGCAAACACTCCCTGAAAAAATGAGGGCATATACCCGGAGCCGTCCCCGGTCTGATCTATCGCCGCAGCAGCACGTCCGGGCAGGACCAACTCAAAAACACCAAATAAATTCAGAGCAAAAACAAACACCACACAGGAAATCGCAAGGTTGAACCATGGATTCTGGAACTGAAACGCCCACGTCGCCTGGGCACCGGAGGCCCGTATCAAAATCACAACCAATCCCAGCCCCATGAACCACGCAAAAATCCCCGCCGCAAAAGCCAGTCCGTGACGGAAGATTCGGACCGGTTCATCTCCCGCCTGACGGATAAACCCAAAAATTTTCAGGGAAATCACCGGCAAAACACAGGGCATCAAATTCAGAATCAGTCCGCCCAAAAACCCATAAAACAGCGCAAGCCACAACCCCGGTGAGTTGCTTGCTTTTACAGCCGGATTTTCCGTCACATCAGTCCGTGTGGTCACTTCCTTGACCCCGGAGTCCAGCACCCAGGACTTTTTACTCCCGGACTCCGCTGCGCTTTCAATCAAAAGCCCGCGCACGGGAGGATTGGCGTCCAGAGA
>JBGSVX010000373.1:0-2064 GCA_041752795.1 Terrimicrobiaceae bacterium | reverse complement strand
CGGCGGATGGCGGCCACCTGCGCGGCGGGGTCCTCCCCGGCGGCGGAAAGCTCCGTGCCAAGACTCTCCAAAATGTTTCGTGGCTCGACCATGCCTGCATAGTTTCCTTCGCCATCCAAAACAATGATCACAATTTCCCGGAGGGTTGAGGACTCAGGATTGAAAATAATGCCGATGGCCTCGGCGGTGGAATGTCCCTCCCCGATGCGTACGAACTTGCTGCTCAAGATATCGCGGGCGGTGGTTTTCATGTGAGGGGAAGCGGTGGTTCTTTTTCGACGGATTCCACAGGCGGTGGACCCTCACGGGCCATCTGCTGGGTGACCAACAATTTTGTGAGTCCACGCAACATGGCCATCTCATCAAACACGCCGGCCAACCGCCCATGGGCATCCGAGACCGGCATGGGACGGAACCCATTGCGCGCCGCCCGCAAGTAAACGGCGGCGAGTGGTTCGTCATGACGCACGGTGACCGGATCCTTCAGGGACAGTGCCGAGATATCTCCGAAGAGCCGGGGCTGAAGGATTCGCGCCAGGGCGGCATCATCATAACTGCTGGCGTCCTTTTCCGGCACTGCAGAGGCAAGGTCCTTCAAGATCGAGCGCACGGAAAGTTCCCCGCTCAGTTTGCCCTCAAGGTCCTGCAAAAACACGGTCTGGGGGTGATCCGTTTTCATGCGTTGTTGAAACTGGGAGACCAGCCACATCGCTTCCCGGATTTGATGCCTTGAGCCAAATCGCAGACAGCGCTTCTGCATGAGATCCGCTGCCGTGGTGGCCACCAAAGTGTGTTCCTGCTCGGCCACCGTGGTCGCTTCCGCGCGCGAGCGCTGCATCTCAACAATCCCCATGGAACGGGCCAGCGCGAGCTCGGTGGATTGAAAAATCCGGTTGTCTGCATAAAAAATGTTTTGCTCTCCAATCAGTTTGCGAAGCCCGGACCCGGTGAGCACCCGATTCATTTCGTCCTCGACTCCGCAAATAATGAGGTGAATGCCGCGCGATTTGAGAACCTTGTGAAAATGCTCCAGCATTGCCATGGCGCTGCTTCCCACCGCTCGCAGACGTTTCATTCTCAACACAACAACCCGCGTTTCCGGTTTGAGGGCCTGAAGCAACTCGTAGTCCAAATCTTCCGCCGCCGCAAAATAGAGGTCGCCTTCGAGGTTGATGATTGCGACCGGAGAAGGAGCCGCCCGGTTGAATGGCACTTCCTCGAATCCATACTCCGGATGCTGGACCAACTGGGTCAGATCGGGTTTTCCAGTGATTCGCAGGAGAATCACGATGGATAACAACACTCCGGCATACACGGCTGTCTCCAATGGCATCAGCAAAGTCGCCGCCAGCGTGCCACCCATCACAATGCGCGAATTGCTTCCAGAACGCCATGTCATGGCCAACCGGTCCCGCTGG
Source organism: Terrimicrobiaceae bacterium (assembly GCA_041752795.1). Taxonomy (GTDB): domain Bacteria; phylum Verrucomicrobiota; class Verrucomicrobiia; order Chthoniobacterales; family Terrimicrobiaceae; genus JAJTZA01. The sequence continues at coordinate 646 of JBGSVX010000373.1, read as the reverse complement.
ATCATCGCAAACGCTGTGACCACGATAATTCCCGCCAGACAGGAGAGGGGAATGTAATTGGCAAATGGGCCAAATGCCGCAAGCACGATCGCCGTAAAAATTGCTGAAAATGCCGCAGCCGCCCGTGTGCGTCCGCCGGATTGATAGCAGATCGCGCTACGGGTGAATGACCCCGATGCCGCAAAACTATGAAAAAAGGCACCGACCACTTTGGCGATTCCCTGGGAGGAAAATTCGCGGTTGAAGTCCAGGCGCTGACCCGAGGACGCAGCGATTCCGCGTGTGATCGAAGTGGTTTCCACGAGGCCAAGAATTGCCAGCGCGAGGGCTCCCCCAAGCAATTCGCGGATGAGTTCAAGGTTCGGCCGGAGAAGGATTTGAGGAACTCCGAAAATATCGAAGGTGGGAACAATTTCCTGAATGTCGCGCACGGTTTTGATTCGGTCTGCCCCCATTCCCGGTTCCGACCAGCCAATAAACCACGCGAGCAGCGAAAGGCCCACCACGGCCACGAGCTGACCTGGTACTTTGGGCAGCCATCGCCGGAATGACCAAAGGATCGCAATTGTCATCACCCCGATCACAAACGCGTACGGATTCGCTTTGTGGATCTGACTCAAGGTCGAGATCGGAAGAGCACACGTCT
>JBGSVX010000372.1:0-2824 GCA_041752795.1 Terrimicrobiaceae bacterium | reverse complement strand
TCAGTTCTTGCTTCCTGCTTTTTTCAGGCGACTCACAAATCTTTTCACGTCTTCACGTGATGGCCCCTCCGAACAGTATCTGCTCACCCTGCTTGGGTCCCCCATTTCGAGCCTCCGGGCGATCCAAAGATTGGTGACGATCGTACGTTCCTTCACAAAGACTGCTAGAGCGATTTTGGCGGGGTCTCCCTTGGGAATTTCATCAAGCTCACCCAGCCCAAGAAGGTCCAATCCTCTTCGAACCAAACATTCCGCTTCGTTCTCATCGTGGCGTCGTATCTTTTTTTCACTGGGGCTCGGATGGCCTGTCAACGAGTCAAAGTTTTCGAGCAATTCCTGCCTAAACTGCTCGGAAGCAAAGCACCAACCTCTCCTCAGGTCCTTGAGCATCTCGTCATCCAAGGGATCATCACGCAACCTACGGGCTCTATCCTCCATGAATTGTCTATAACGCCGCCTTCCGCTTGCTGTGTCCGAGTCCCCATATCCGCAAACAATCCGCGCTGCTTCCAAGCCGGCCGGTCGATGTTTAGGCGAGCCACAAAGAGCCGGGAAACTGCTCCAGCGATATTCACCCAATATCTGTGAGGGCAGCACAATCCCGGCTCGCGCGGGATTGAGGTGGATGTAATCCGATACCGTGCGGAACCGTCCGGCATCGTCGGGATCCATAACAATTGCCTTGAATCGCCCCTGAAATAGATGTCCGCAGAGTTGATGACGCACATTATGCCGGATTGTGTAAGTGGCCTGCAGCCAGCGCATGCCCGCTGAGAGATTGCCGACCGGAGTTTCGAGCAAAAGATGGTAGTGATTTCCCATTAGAACATAGCTGTGGACCCGCCACCCCGTCCGCTCACATGCCTGCCAGAGAGTCTTCAAAAAAATCAGATGGTCTTCATCATCAAGAAAAATTGCCTCCTGCCGGTCTCCCCGATCCATCACATGATAGACAGCACCGTCAAACTCGATTCGCGCTTTTCTCGCCATCGATTTATCAAATCGCACTCTCGGAAAAATGCAAGAAGCAAGAACTGACCCCAAGACTTGTCAGGATAGCTGGTTACTCAGATGATCAATTTGGAATCATGCTATCTTTCCGAAATGTGTGGATCATTGGCTGGAAGCCAAGGCCACGTGGTATGACTGATCTGAGTTTCTTTTCGTATGTTTCGCGATTTTCGCGGGCTGGGTTCCAGTAGGGACAATTACTTTCGCAATCGCCTGCGGAGAGATTCCATGATCCGGTTCCATGTGGCCTCGCCATGGCGGCCGGTCCATTGCCATACGAGCCATGAGACGCCCCCGGAGACAAAAATCGAGACGACCACATCGGAGAGGTGGTGGGCTTCCAGCATGAGGCTTGACCAGCCGACGAGAGCAGCTCCAGCCAGGGCGAGCAGGCCGACGGGTGGACAGCCGTAGACGAGCGGCCATGCAAATCCAAAAGCGGTTGCGGTGTGGCCGCTTGGGAAAGAATTGTATTTGGCATTACCGATGAGCAGTTTGCCATCATGCCATGGGCCGTAGAACCCCTGGGCGACCTCCGGGCTGGCGCGTGGGCGGGTTCTGCCGGTGGTGAGGCGGGACGTGTTCACAGCAATTCCTGAGAGGGTGGAGGCAAGCATGGCGGCCACAAGAAGCCGGGTCCACCGGCGACTGCGACACAACCGGGCAACTGCCAGACACACCGCTCCAAAGACCATCAGCCATGGCCAGTCTCCCCACTTTCGAACCATGGAATGAAAGACCTTCTCCCCGCTGTCGCGCCAATGACTTCCCTGGGCCGATTTCACAGCGTCCCGGACTTCGGAATCAAAGGAAAACGCTGCGGCGGCCGCAAGGACGAAGACCACAAAAAAGAGGACCACGCCCCAACGCTTGGGGGTCATTCGGTTGCCTCCGAAGCACTGTAAAATTTTTCGCCCAGCACAATTTTTTCCCGGCCATTGGCCGAGCGCCACCGATTGGTATCCCGAAGCGAGTAAATGCAGCCACAGTATTCCTGCTGATAGAACTGTTCGCGTTTTGAAATTTCGAGCATGCGCTGAGCGCCGCCTTTTTTGCGCCAATTGAATGTCCAATAGGTCATGTCAGGATACCTTGCGGCTGCGCGCTGACCGCACCCATTGATCTGCTCCATGTTTTTCCACCGCGAAATTCCAAGGCAACTCGTGAAAACGGAAAATCCATTTTCATGGGCATGAAGGGCCGTGCGTTCAAAGCGCATGTCAAAACAGAGTGTGCACCGCTCGCCCCGCTCAGGAGCCCATTCCAGGCCCTTCACCCGCTCGAACCAATTCTCCGTGTCATAGTCGGCATCCACAAACGGAATGCCCATCTTTTCTGCAAACCGGATATTTTCAATTTTGCGGAGTTCATATTCCTCGCGGGGGTGAATGTTTGGATTGTAGAAATAAATGGTCATTTCCACCCCGGAGGCCGCGATGGCCTCCATCACTTCGCCGGAACAGGGCGCACAGCAACTGTGCAAAAGAACTTTTTTTTCACCGGCAGGCGGGACAATGGCTTCACGTGGGGTCATATTCACTTTTTAAAGACAATCATTTCCGAGTCAATACCGGTGATCGTCCAGGACGTTGGGTACGAATATCCCGGCTGATAATCGGGGATGTAGGTCGTGTTGTAATAGACATTGCCCTTTTTGTCCCGACAGGCCGGGCCGGAAACCGGGATCCAATTGAAGCGCGGCGGAACATTCACGATGGCAGTTTCCCTGCGCGAACTGGTGTCCTTGAGAAGGACCGCATCGGCCCCATTGGCACGGGCATTGTAAAGCATGCTTTCACGAAGGAACCTCCAC
>JBGSVX010000371.1:0-3202 GCA_041752795.1 Terrimicrobiaceae bacterium | reverse complement strand
CAGCCCCCGGCTGGAACACGAGCTTTTTCCGCTCAACCGGTTCCTGCCCATGGGACGAAATCACAAACCCAAGACAAAAAATCAAAACAGCAAAAAATTTCATGGGCCCAGTATCCGCGAGGCGGGCGATTGATGCAAGTGGACGTTCACCGTTGGGGTCCACCTGCCAAACTGGTCAGGATGCCTTTGAGCAGCGAAAATTGGATGGGCTTTGGAAGGTAGTCATTCATGCCGGCCCTCAGGCATTCTTCCCGGTCCTCCTTGAAGGCATTGGCGGTCAGGGCGACAATATGTGGAGAGATCCCATTGGGTTCAGACCGGATGAGGCGGGCGGCCTCCAATCCATCCATGACCGGCATTTGAATATCCAGAAGGATCAGGTCAAAGGACTTCTTGCGAAATTCTTCAAGAGCCAGTTCGCCATTCGGAACAAGCGTGGCGGAGTATCCAAGTTTATTCAGCATTCCCATGATGACCTTTTGATTGGTGGCATTATCTTCCGCGACGAGGATCCTCAGGGAGGAGCCCTCTTTGGATGGTGCGGCCGCGGTGGCAGCGGCAGCCGCAACCGCCCCGAAACACCCGGCAAGCAGATTGCTCAGCACGGAAGGGCGGATCGGTTTGTCGGCAGTCCGGTGAAAAAGCAACCGGTCTTCTTTGTTCAGGAGCTGATATGCCGAACTTAACAGAATGAGCACGGTTTTCGAATCGGGGTAGCGGGTCCTAAAACGCCTCGCAAACTCTGCACCATCCATTCCCGGCATTTGGTAATCCACCAAAATCACATCAAATGGCTCTCCCGCCTTTTCAATAAGAGAGAGCGCATCGGCTGCTGAAGAAACATTGCTTGGGATCGCTTTCCAGAGCAAACATTGGTCGTTCAGGAATCTCCGGTTGGTGGGATTGTCATCAAGGATCAGAACACTTTTCCCAATGAGAAAATTTGTTTCGTGCATGGTGTCGGTTGGTTTGGGAAGGGTTCCGCGGACGCATGGAATTTCAAAAGAGAAGCAACTGCCTTCGCCCGGCGTGCTTTCGACACTCACCTGGCCGTTCATGAGGTCAACGAGCCGCCGGGAAATTGCGAGTCCCAGCCCGGTGCCACCAAATTTCCGGGTGACCGAGGAGTCGGCCTGCTGGAACGGTTGGAAGAGGTTCGCAATCACTTCGGGGGTCATTCCGATTCCCGAGTCGCTGACCGAAAACCGAATGCCATGGGAAATTTCTGCGGAGGAGGAAGCTTCGACCCGGACGCTTACCTCGCCGGCAGCCGTGAATTTTACCGCATTGGAGATCAGGTTGATGAGGACCTGCTTGATGCGGGTTCGGTCTCCGCGAACCGCACCGGGCAGCGCGGGATCAAGGTAGCAGGACATTTCCAACCCCTTCTGTGCGGCCGGTCCGCCAACAAGGTTCACGCTCTCCACCAGCACGTCCTCGAGTTGGAAATCTGCAACTTCCAAATCAATCCGGCCTGCTTCAATTTTTGAGTAATCAAGAATATCATTAATTAAATCCAGGAGTGTCTCGCCGGCATTGATGATGGTTTCCGCGTAGTCTTGTTGGGTGGCGGTGAGGGACGATTCCGTGAGGAGCGAGGACATGCCGATGATGGCATTCAGGGGCGTGCGGATTTCGTGGCTCATGGTGGCAAGGAACGCGCTCTTCGCACGGTTCGCGGCATCTGCGGCTTCTTTGGCCGTGTGCAGGTTGTTTTCCCAACGCTTCCTCTCCGCAATATTTTGAACGATGGACCAAACAAACTCTTTTCCGTCCTCTCCGCGGGCCAACATGCCGCTCAGCAAAACCGGCAGGCGCCCGCCACTCCGCAGAAAATACTCTTTCTCATATGGCCCGTACGAACCGGTTTCCCGGATGGCCTGGATCGTATTCTTGTCGTTTTCCCGGAACTCTTCGGGGGTCAACTCCCACAAATTCAGGCACTGGATTTCCTCCAGTGAGTAACCGATCATTTGCAACAAAGCTTTGTTGGCTTCTAGAAAGCGGCCTGACTCCAAATCGTTGAGCGCCATTCCCACCGGCGACAATTCGAACATTGCACGAAACTTCGATTCACTGCGAACGAGGGCCTTCACCGATCTTTGAAGATCAAGCCGCGCGGAAATGAGACCGGCTGCGGATTGCAACAAGGCAATTTCCTCGCGCTCCCATGCGCGGCCCCTCCGGCAGTCATCAAATCCCAAAAAACCCCAGAACATGCCTTCCACGGAAATCGGAACAACGGCGATGGAGATGATGCCCTGATTTTCCAAAAGCTCCCGTTCGGCAGGCGGAAAATCTTTCACAAGACCGGTGATTGCCCGGCCTTCGGAGAGGTCGAGATACCAACGCTCCAGTCCCACTTCGGAGAATTGCAGGTTCTGAAGCTCGGGATTGGTGAGCTGCTCCGAGATCCCCGCCCGCGTCCATTCCGCGATTTGGGAGCAGGACGGCTTCTTGTTGCTGGGGGCCGGGTGATTCTTGAAAACGTACGTTCGGTCCACGCCAATCGGTGCTCCCACCGCCTCCAAAGCACGGTTCCATGCCTCCACGGAATCCAGAGGTTTTTCCAAAATGGAAGAGGCAAGATTCGCCACCGCGCTCAGGAGCAATTCGTTGTTTCTCTGACGTGTGACATCCCGATAATGCCACAAAAACCCGTGGTGAATGCTGCCCTCTCCGATGGGCGCGAAATTTCTTACAAGCGCACATCCATTTTTCAGAGTAAGCAACTCCGCATGGATTGGCGTACGGGTTTTGGTGGCCTCCCGGGTGCTTCGCAGAAATTCCTCGGGGTCCTCAAAAACCTGCGAGGCCCCATCAGCAAGCAAACCACAATCCATCCCCAAAACATCGGTTGCTTTGACCCCGAACATGCTCTCAAACGCCGGGTTTGCAAAAACCACACGCCGGTCCGCATCCTCCACCAACACGGCATCATTCAGATTTTGCAGAAGAGTTGAGAGACGCGTGCTCGCGGTTGCTTCTTTGCGCGCGAGTTTGTCGAGTTTTTGACGGCCCATGTGCAACAACTCCTCCCGCCCGATGGCCTGAGCAATCAGGGACAAACACTCCTTCAAGTGGTCTTCCATCTCGAAAGGTTTTGTGAATATGACCGAGAGTGCACCAAGGGTTTTCCCTTCAACTTGCACACCCTGACCCACATATGTATCCAAGTTGAAGCGACCGACATTTGGGTCGG
>JBGSVX010000370.1:0-6261 GCA_041752795.1 Terrimicrobiaceae bacterium | reverse complement strand
TTTTCTACCTACTCCGCCATGCGTTTCACGATAACGGTCAGGACGACCGTTCCCCGCCCGCATCGCTACGCGAAGCGTTCTGGGCGGGCACGCCCGCCATAGCTACGCGAAGCGTTGCGGGCGGGCTGAAAACTGTAAGCTGAAAACTGTAAACGTTTTTACTTTTTCGGCATGTCATTGAAGAATCCCAAAAATCCCCTGCATTTTCTGAAAATTCTAGTTGTGTGGGGCGTCTTGATGGCGTGTAATGCTTGGCCTCTCCTACGTTAGAGGCAAAAATGGAAAATATTATTGAGTCACGAGAACTCCAAGTTGAACGCAAACACTTTTTTATCGAATTCCGCGAAAACGATCGCGGGCGCTTCCTTCGAATCACGGAAGAAGCACACGGTCGCCGCAACACGGTGATTATCCCCAGCACGGGACTGGCCGAGTTTGGTCAGATGCTCAACGAGGTCCTCGCAGCGGAGACCGTTCACGCCTGATTGCCTCCTGAGTGCCGGTTGGTGGAATCCTCCGGGATTTCCTCTGACGGTCCGGGTCCGCTCTTCAAAAAATTTCAATCAACCCAACATTTAACATGTCAAAAAAAACCAAACCAAGCAAACCTGCCACAGCCCGCAAGGGAAAATACGTCTATAACTTCGGAGCCGGAAAAGGCGACGGAGATGGCAGCATGAAAGCCCTCCTCGGCGGCAAAGGAGCCAACCTCGCAGAAATGACACGCATCGGCCTTCCTGTGCCTCCGGGATTCACGATCAGCACCGAAGTCTGCACGTACTTTTACGACAACAAACGCACCTACCCGAAAGAGCTCCAATCCCAGATTGAAGCCGGTGTCAAAAACATGGAAAAAATCATGGGCACCAAGTTCGGTGATTCTGAAGGATTCCCGCTGCTTGTGGCTGTGCGTTCCGGCGCTCGTGATTCCATGCCTGGAATGATGGACACCATTCTGAATCTTGGTCTCAATGATCAGACCGTGGTGGCTCTTGGAAATGCCACGAAAAACGAACGTTTTGCATGGGACTGCTACCGCCGTTTCGTTCAAATGTATGGAGACGTTGTGCTCGGCGTGCAAAAACGCGAAGGCGAGGACCATGAACCCTTTGAAGTCGTGATCCATGATTTCAAACATGAGAAATATCATGCGGAGATTGTGGACAGCGAACTGACCGCAGAGGACCAAAAGGAACTCGTCAAACGCTTCAAGTCGCTCGTCAAAGAGCGCACGGGAAAAACCTTCCCGGCCAGCCCATGGGATCAGCTCAAAGGTGCGGTGGGAGCCGTCTTTGGTTCCTGGATGAACGATCGCGCGATCGTGTATCGCCGCAAATACAACATCCCCGCTGCGTGGGGCACGGCCGTCAACGTGCAGGCCATGGTGTTTGGAAACACGGGTGAAAACTCCGGTTCTGGTGTGGCTTTCACCCGCAACCCGGCCAATGGGGTCAAAGAATTCTACGGAGAATTTCTGATCAATGCCCAAGGTGAAGACGTGGTGGCCGGTGTTCGCACTCCGGAGCCTGTGGCCCTGCTCAAAAAGCACCTGCCAAAACCCTTCGCCGAACTCGAAAAAGTCCGCCTCACGCTCGAAAAACATTTTAAGGATGTGCAGGACTTCGAATTCACGATTCAGGAAGGAAAGCTGTTCATGCTTCAGACCCGCAATGGCAAACGCACGGCCATGGCTGCTCTCAAGTTCTCGATGGACATGGTGACCGAAAAACTCATCGACTGGAAAACCGCCATCATGAGAAACCCAGCCGACCAGCTCGATCAATTGCTGGCCCCGGTCTTCGATCTGGCAGAAATCAAAAAAGCCAAAGCGTTGGCCACCGGCCTTCCCGCCGGTCCGGGCGCAGCCTCTGGCAAGATTTATCTGAATGCTGACCGCGCAGCCGCCGCCGCCGATAAGGGCGAGAAGGTTCTGCTCGTTCGCACGGAAACCTCGCCGGAAGATCTTCGTGGCATGATTGCTGCGGAAGGCATACTCACCGCCAAAGGAGGCGTTTCCTCCCACGCGGCACTCGTGGCACGTCAGATGGGCAAAGTCTGTATCTGCGGAGCCTCGGCGCTTCATATTGATTATGATACCAAGACGGTCACTGTTTCCGGCACGACCTTCAAGGAAGGGGATTTCCTCTCCATTGATGGAACCTCGGGAACCGTCTATGCGGGTCAAATCGCAACCGCTCCTTCGGAAATCATCACCGGCCTCCTCTATGGCAACAAAGCCGCCCAGAAGACCGAAAAATTCAAGCAGTTCAAGCAACTGATGGAATGGTGTTCCAAAGTCACCAAGTTGGATGTCCGCACCAACGCCGACAATCCGGAGCAAACGGAAAATGCCATCGCCTTCGGAGCAAATGGCATCGGCCTGTGCCGCACGGAGCACATGTTCTTCGAGGGAGATCGCATCGACGCCATGCGCGAAATGATTCTCGCAGAAAAAACCGATGACCGCAAAGCGGCCCTCGCCAAGCTGCTCCCATACCAGCGGGAAGACTTCACCGGAATCTTCAAGGCGCTCAATGGCTTCCCGGCCACCATCCGCCTGCTCGATCCTCCGCTCCACGAATTCCTGCCCCACGATCACGGCTCCCAAAATGCCCTCGCCCAAAAACTCGGCATCAGCGCCGACAAGATCGCCCAACGGGTCAAAGACCTGCATGAGTTCAACCCCATGCTCGGCCACCGTGGTTGCCGTCTCGGAATTTCCTATCCGGAAATCACCGAAATGCAGGCCCGTGCAATCTTTGAAGCCGCCGCGGACGTCGCAAAGAAAAAGATTAAAGTGAAACCCGAGGTGATGATTCCCCTCGTTGGCTTCAAACGTGAACTCGATCTCCAAGTGGAAATCGTGAACCGTGTGGCCAAAGACGTGATGGCCGAAAAGGGCATCAAATTCGAATACCTTGTTGGAACCATGATTGAGGTGCCTCGCGGCGCGGTGACCGCTGATGAAATTGCGCAGACTGCCCAATTCTTCAGCTTCGGCACAAACGATCTGACCCAGACCGCTCTCGGCATGAGCCGTGACGACATGGGTTCCTTCCTCGGCGCCTACACGGAAAGCGAAGTCTTCGCCAAAAATCCGTTTGCCAGCCTGGACCAAACCGGAGTCGGTCAGCTCATGGAAATTGCCATCGCCAAAGGCCGCAAAACCAACCCAAAAATCAAATTGGGCATCTGCGGCGAACATGGCGGCGATCCGGACTCGGTGAAATTCTGTCACAAAGTGGGCCTCAACTACGTGAGTTGCTCGCCATTCCGTGTGCCAGTTGCCCGCCTTGCCGCCGCCCAGGCCGCCCTCGCGGACGCCAAATAATACAAAACCGGAAACCGGAAAGCGGAGACCGGAAAATGTGAAGCCCCTTCCCTCCAACGCCATGGCGGAGGAGGGGGGGCGCTTTGCATTCTAGGGCTCTCCAAAAAACAACAGGGCACCCGGGCATTCAATGTTTGGCTTAAAACTTTATTCTTTATACTTAAAACTAAAATCCCCTTCCCCCAATTGACATCCCGCCCATCCGGCTCTAAGACAAACCTATGATCACCATCACTGAATCAGCCACCAAAGGGCTGGCCGACCTTCTTCGCGAGAAGGGGCTTGCGGGTGGCTCTCAAGGTCTCCGGCTGGCTGTTGAACGCGGAGGGTGTGCCGGCCTCCAATATTCCATGACCCTTTCCGATGTTGTCGCAGGCGACCAGGTGATGGAATGTGATGGGGTCAGGGTTTTTGTAGACCCCGACAGTGAAAGCCACCTCGATGGTTGCACATTGGATTTTTCCGATGATTTGACCGGAGCTGGTTTTCGAATTGTGAACCCCAAGGCGGTCCGGAGCTGTGGCTGCGGAACATCTTTTGAACCCGCTGCAAACGCCGGCTGAACCCTTGAGGGGAGCAGATACCAATGGATCAAGGCCCAAAGAGTGAATTGATTGCCGGGAAGCGGCCAACAAACAAAAAAAGCGGGGGAGGGGACCTCTTTGTTTGGACGATTGTGATTCTCCTGCTCGTGGGTCTTGCCATCGGCTGCTGGATCGGAAGTTTCTATGTGTTCGGTCACCCCGAAAAAGCGGTGAGCTATTCCCTGCTGACCCGCTTGAAAAAGTTGGATCCCCCCAAACGTTTTGAACTGACCTCCGCCCCACGCGGACAATTTTTAAATCCGGAAAAACTCATGGCAAAATACGGTTCCCTGACTCCCCGGGAGTTAGACCGGGAGAATGAGCAGCTGCTTCGGGATTTTATTCGCAACTACAAGCTGAGCCCCGATTTGGTGACCTATGTGATTGGGGATTACAACATTCTCGACAGTTACGAACTCAAGCCGACGGATTTTTTCCCCTCGGGGGTGGTTGTTGTGGCTGAGGCCAAGGATCAGCCCAAAGCATTGCTCGAACATGTTTTCACGGCGGACGCGAAAGTTGTTCCCATGCTGCAGAGGATGTTGCTTACAGGATTGGACTTGCAACTTAATCGAGGGCTCGACCTTTCGGCTTTGGTCAATGTCCAACGTTTGGAGGATGGACGCATGCAATTCACCGCAGTCCCCATCGTCTATGGCAGCTATGCCACGACCAGCGGTCCGGGCTCGTTCTCATTGGAGCCTCCCAAAACTCTGAATGTGGCAGCGGGACTGCCAGTCGTGAAAACCGACACAGTCGCAGAGGCCACCGCAAAACTCACGTTGTTCAAAAAGCGCACCGGGATCGGTCAGGGAACCCCCACCGCTCAGTTGCCAACGCCCGCCCGCCCTCTGCCACAACTCGTGAGAGTGGAACGACCGGTCGCCCTTAACGGCAGCAATCCCACACCACCTCCGACCCCTGCGCCAACTCCCCAGGTTCTTGTGCCGGAACCCAATTCGGTTGTTGTCGAGGCCACGCCTCCGCCTGTTTCCACACCGACCCCAGGCGCATCGGCCACTCCCTCGGCCATTGCCTCCACAGCAGGAGGTGCATGGCCAACTTATGATCCCGGCATGATGCCACGAGGACGCCTCGTCACCATTCAAGACGCCTCCGACCTCGCTTCCAAAGGCGTTGGCAGTGACCGGATTTACCTACAAGGTAACTTTCTTGTGACCGCATCCGGCCAAAATCGCGCGGTCCTGCGCTCCCAAGCCGCCGTCGCTGAGACCCTCGGCATCAAAGGCCGCACCTCCAATATCCGAATCATCGCGGAATTCCCGGCCGGTGCCAACCCCCCATCCGAAGGATCCACATTCTCAAGGGATTCCCGCCGTCCATTTCAAATCACCGACATTCGAAAATCTGCGGACGGGCAGGTCAATGTTTACGTGAGAGATGTCACACGCTGATTGCTGTATTGTTTTCCGTTCACTCACATGCGGGAAATTTTTCTCTCCAGTCTGGCCGTGGTTTTGATCCGTCTGCTGTTTTTGACCCTGCGGTTAAAAATTTCTGATGCGGCAGGGATGCAGCAGGGGACTTTGAAGGAACCGGTGATTTTGGTGTTCTGGCATAACCGGATTCTTGGCATCTCTGCCGCCTTTCTGAAAAGGTACCCAAAGGGTCGGGGTGGGGTGACCGTTTTGACCAGCCCCAGTCGGGATGGAGAAATCCTTTCCCGGATTATGGCGGGTTTGGGTATGGGATCTGTGCGGGGTTCCAGTTCGCGGCGGGGAGCACGGGCCCTTCTGGAATTGATCCGACTCATCAAATCCGGCCGGGATATTGCCATCACCCCGGATGGTCCCCGCGGTCCCCGCTATCATCTCGGACCCGGTGCCATCCAACTGGCCCAAAACACCGGAGCCCCACTTCTGCCGGTTCACGCCTCTTTCTCCAACGCCGTGCGTATGAAATCATGGGATGGCTTCATCATCCCATTGCCATTCTCAAAAATTTCCGTGACAGTGGATAAAGAAATCCACCTGCCGGAAAATCTGACTCCCGATGAGTTTGAATCATGGCGGCGGAAAATCGAAAAACAACTGACTGATGCAGCGGATTGACGGAACAGCTATCGCGGCCAAAGTGCACGCGGAAACTTCGGAGCGCATTTCCACCTTGAAAGGGCGGGGAATTCAGCCTGGCCTTGCGGTGGTTTTGGTTGGGGACGATCCCGCTTCGCGTGCCTATGTGAGATCAAAGGACAAACGGGCTGCCGAACTCGGACTGCACTCGGTGAAACGCGAACTTCCGGAGGCCACCTCTCAGGACGAACTTTTGCGTGTTGTTGCGGAATTGAACAATGACCCCGCGATCCATGGCATCCTTGTTCAGAGC
>JBGSVX010000369.1:0-6313 GCA_041752795.1 Terrimicrobiaceae bacterium | reverse complement strand
CATGAGAGGGCGGTCACGAACGCAAAAAGAAAAAATGCATTGGCTTCGCCGATGCCAGCGCTGAGGGCCGGGAAGGTTGATGAGACAAAAAAGTTGGCAAGCCAACTGAAGAGGGTCGCTGCTCCCATGGCGAGGCCCCGGATTTCCATGGGGTAAATTTCCGCGATCACGAGCCAGATGCAGGGCCCCGGCCCAATCGCAAATCCGGCAATGTATCCGAGCAGCCCGACTAGAATAATCCATGGGACGAACGGCGAATCTCCAAGATGATCGAAGGCGAGGCCCAATACGATGAGAGAGGCCAGCATGGCAACCATGCCCAACAACAAAAGCCGCCGCCGACCAGCCCGATCCACGATGCGGGATGCCACAAACGTGACCACTACCAACAGTCCCGCCAAGAGCAGATCATCCAAGACGGCGTCCCGGTTCGTGACAAATCCTGCCGCCTTAAAAATTTCCGGGGCGTAATACATGACGGCATTAATGCCAGTGATTTGTTGGATGAGTGCCATGCCGATCCCGGCCACGAGGGCAAGTTGCGTTGCGGGTGAGCGAACAATGTCAGAAAACTTTCTGCGGGCGGGTTGTTGGGAATCGGGCTTGATGATTGGAAGTCCGAAGAACCTGCGCGCCGAGGCGGCTTGTGCGGTTTTGCCCTGATGCTCAAGCCATGCAGGGCTTTCCGGCATGGCGAGCATTCCGCCCGCCAACAACAGTCCCGGAACGATGCCGGCTCCGAGCAGGATCCGCCACGATGTCTCTCCAACAATCAGTGCGATGAGAATGCCACAGACAATGCCCACCGTGACCGCAAGTTGGAACAAGGACAAAAGCCCACCACGTTTTTCCGGAGGCGAGATTTCAGAAATATACAAAGTGGAAATACAGGAAGCCGCACCGATTGCGAGGCCGACAGACACACGTCCTGCAAACAGAACCGGCAGGGACGCGGAAAGAACTTCGGCGATGACTCCCCCGCAAAAAATGACCCCACACGCGATAAGCACGCTGCGACGACCAAAAGCATCCGCCACCGAGCCCGCAAAAGCCGCTCCGGCCATGGCTCCAACCAACACAAGGCTCGTCACCAATCCCTGCATGATCGGGTTGAGTCCGAAATGACTCACGATTTCCTGACTCGCGTTCGAGATGGCCCCGGTGTCAAAGCCTTGAATCAGCCCGCCGCAAGCTGCAAAAAGCGACGCTGTGAGGGTCAATCTCGCAGCCGTTTTTTTCGCAATGTTTCGCTGCGGTCTCAAAGGTCGCGTTCGAAGGTGTGGAGTTGACGGAGCATTTTGGCGACCAGCGCGGTCCAGCCGGTTTGGTGGCTGGCTCCGACGCCGGCCCCGGTATCCCCATTAAAATACTCATTGAAGAGAATCTCATTTTTCCAGTGCGGATCTTTCGAGAAGAGTGGCACATCGCCTTGGAACGCGCGCTTTCCGGATTCGTCTTCCAGAAAAATCGAGGCAATGCGTTTTTCGAGTTCGAGGGAAATATCCCAAAGGTTCATTTCGTGACCACTGCCAGTCGGGAACTCGACCTTGAAGGAATCGCCAAAATAAAACCCAAACTTCTGTAAGGACTCGATGATCAAATAATTCATCGGCATCCAGACCGGGCCGCGCCAGTTGGAATTCCCTCCAAACATGGCCACCGGGCTGTCAGCCGGACTGTAGGCCAGCGTTTCCGTCTGACCTCCTTCGCTGAAGGTGTAGGGAGTGTCTTTGTAAACCCGCGACAGCGCTCGCAGACCATGGGGAGACAAAAATTCTTTTTCGTCAAAGAGCCTCTCACAGATCCTTCGCAAGCGGTCAGGGGGAACAAGCGACACGAGCCGTTTGCCATCATTCAGCACGCCGATGTGGTGAAGGTGATCGAGTAATTGCGGCCGGTGCTGTTTGAACCAATCGATGCGTTTGCGCAGCAGGGGAAATCGCAGGGTCGTCTCGGTATCAAAACTCTCCACCGCAAACATGGGGGTCAGCCCCGCAACGGACCGGGTTTTTAAATATGCGGTGGAACCATCCGTGCGCTTGAGCACATCGTAGTAGAAGCCGTCTTCATCATCCCACAGGGAGTATCCGCCATTGCCGATCGCATTGATTGCGGAAGCTAGATAAATGAAGTCGCTGAGAAATTTGTCGGCGATGTCCTCATACGCGGGATCGTCCTTCGCGAGTTCGATGGCAATATTCAGCATGTTCAGTGAAAACGCTGCCATCCATGCCGTGCCATCACTCTGCTCGATTTTGCTGCCATCAGGGAGCGCAAACCTGCGATCAAAAATCCCGATATTGTCCAGCCCCAGAAATCCGCCTTCGAAGACATTGTCCCCGGTTTGATCCACCCGGTTCGCCCACCAGGCATAGGTCATGCACAGTTTGTTAAATGCGCGAACCAGATACTCACGGTCGCCCTGACCCGAGACTCCGCGTTCTATCGAATAAATCCGCCAGGAGGCCCATGCCCCGATGGGGGGATTGGCATCCGAAAGTGCCCATTCGTAGGCGGGTTGCTGGGCACTGGGTGAGGTGTATCTCTCACCCCGTAAAACCATGCTCTGAGTTTTTGCGGTGGCCGGATCGATGAGCGCAAAAACCACCGAATGAAACATCAAGTCCCAGCCGCAGAAGTAAGGATATTCCCAGGAATCCGGCATGGAAAGTATTCCATGGGCATGAAGTTCTTTCCAAAACGCATTGCGCCCGTGCAGCCGCTCCGCCGGCGGCTTGGGCATGGTCGGATCTCCCTCCAACCACTGCGCCACGGGATACAAATAAAACTTTTTGCACCAGACCAAACCAGCCATCGCCCGGCGCTGAATCAGTTTCATTTCCTCCGGCATGCCGGGAGTCAGGATCTCGTAATATTCTTCCACCTCACGCTCCCGGTCCGCAAAAACTTTTTCGAAGGACTCATCAAATGGTCCGGGTTGTGGCGGACGACAAAGCCTCATTCGAAAAACCGCCGTCTCGCCGGGAGCGACATCCTGACGATAGACCGCCGCCGCTTTGGTGCCGGAATGAGATGGGTTCACTGCATCCCGGTTTCCATGAATCACAGCCTCATGGAAGGCGTCTTTCACATAGTTGGAGGAGTTTGGTGAACCGAAGACCGATTGATTGTTGGTTTCGTTATCCGTAAACAAAAACTCCGAGGTTCCGTCACAATACAGATGATAAACCGGCAGGCCCCATGGAGCCGCAATCACACAGCCTTCCGGGCTGAGGTGCATTTCCGGTTTCGGCGCATCCGGCTGACCCCAACCCCAGGTGTTTCGAAACCACAGCGTCGGAAGAACCGTGATTGGAGCCTTCTCCGGGCCGCGATTCACCACACAGATTTTTATGCAAAGATCCTCGGGACCCGCTTTGGCATACTCGACATAGATATCAAAATACCGTCCCTCGTCAAAAACCCCGGTGTCCACCAATTCGTATTCGGGCTCCAAGCGGGACCGGCGGGCATTTTCCTCGCGCAGTTTTTCATACGGAAACTCGGCCTGGGGATACTTGTAGAGCCCTCGCATGAAACTGTGTGTCGGGGCATTGTTTTGATGAAAAAAGTAGTCCTTGATGTCTTCACCATGATTGCCCTGAGGGTTCGAGAGCCCGAAGGCCCGCTCTTTCAAAATGGGGTCCCTGCCATTCCAGAATGTCGGCGCAAAACACAGCCGGCAATCATCATCACTAATCCCCAGCAGACCATCTTCCCCCCACCGAAAAACCCTGCGATGGGCCTGATCAAACGGGAAATAGTTCCATGCGTCCCCATCCGCCGAGTAGTCTTCCCTCACCGTGCCCCACTGACGATCGCTCAAATACGATCCCCACAGTCCCCACGCTTCCCTCCCCTCATCTCGGGCCTTCATCCTCTGAAATTCGGGATTGTCGGATATCATGACGCAAGCCTGTGACATACCCACCCCAAAATGTCACCCGCGAAATCCCGATTTTTTCTCCTTTTTCACAATATTTCGGAAGATTTCCCCTTGCATCATGGGCGTTATCACCGTGAATGGAGAACTGCCATGACAACTTACGTCTACGAAACCATTCCACAGAAAAAAGGCGAGAAGCCGAAGGTTTTTGAATACCGTCAAAGCATGACGGAAAAAGCGCTCACACATCATCCCGAAACCGGCGAGCCGGTTCACCGAATCATTTCCGGCGGATACGGATTGATGGGCAAAAAAGAATTTTCTGCTCCGGCTTCGGCTCCGTCCGGAGGCTGCGGTCATGGGTGTGGTTGCCATCATTGACGCGCCCCTCTTGATGAGTCGCATATTCTTGGGAGTGGTCTGCGGGTTGGTCTGGGGGATTGCCTCCGAGCCTGCATGGGCACAGATCAAGCCGCCGGCGCTCACCCATGTGGAGCCGGGCCTGGAAGAGGCATCCACATGGAAGTGGTCGGTGGAATCCTCGAGCGGGTCCCCGTGGGGATTGGCGGTGCAGGTTGTCGAAACGGAATCTGCGCCGCGAGCCACCCCGACTCCGGCGGCCGGATCAGATGGAACCTACACGGTAAAAAAAGGCGATGCCCTCATCCTCATCGCAAAAAAACACGCGATCACGGTCGAGCAGCTCAAACTCGCAAACAATCTCACCAGCAATCTCATCCACGTCGGCGATGTGCTGCGCATTCCGACCGCTCCGGAAATTGCCGTGATGCCAGTCACCAAAAAACCGGCCGTCGCGGGTTCGGCTCCGGGGATTCCCCCGGGCGTTGATCCACAAACCCTGTTGCTTCAAATCTGGTTGGATCGAATGAATTTGTCCCCGGGTCCGATCACGGGAAAACCCGATCCACAATTTGACAAGCTCATGTATGTTTTTCAGATGTCACGCGGAGGAATCATGGACCTTGCGCCACTGCTGGAAGCTGCCAACACCGAGGTGGGGCCCATGGTCACAACTTACACCCTGCGCGCTGCCGACTTCCGTTTCATTGAGCCTCCGGGCATCCCCAAAGCCGAGAAAGTCTCAAGCAAAGATCCCAAAGCCAAACCGTCAGCACCTCCCTTCACCTACGAAGAATATCTGGAGCGGCCCACGCTCGTTTATCGCTCACCATGGGAATTTGTGGCCGAAAGATTCCATTGTGATGAAGGATTTTTGCGTGCCCTCAATCCTGGCATCAAAGGAGTTCCCTCAGCAGGCACAGAATTCCGGGTTCCGAATGTCAAACCTTTCAAAATCGAGGACCTTCCGCCATCTCAGCCGGCTCCCACAGAGCCGGGATTTGTGACCGCAAACATCGTCGATCTCGCCCGGCTGGAGATTTATCATGGCGACAAATTGATTGCGTCGTTTCCGATTTCCTCGGCGCGCCCCGGCCTTCGTGGCAGGGGAACATGGACGATTCTGGACGCCGTTCCGAGGCCGAAACTCACAACATTCCGAGAACCCCGCGAACAGCCCAAAGCCGCTGCGTCCTTCTATGCCGGCCCATCCCCCACCCCGGATTCGACTCCGCTCCTTGAAGAAAAAGAAGTCCTCGGAGCCGGTCCAAACAACCCGGTCGGAGTCGTCTGGATCAACCTTGCAAAAACCGATGACCCCACCCCGCTGCCATTTGGTCTGCATGGCACAAACAGCCCAACAAGAATGGGCACCCACGCAGGCATCGGAGGATTCCGACTTTCAAATTGGGATGTTTCCCGTGCCGTGAGTCTGCTGCCTCCGGGCACGGCTTTGATATGGAAACAAAGTGCTCCGCCGCAAGTCGCTCCCGCCCGCCCGGCAGAGGCGATAGAACCGGCTGACCCCGCTGCGCCAATTGCGACAGCTCCAGCCACAACCCCAGTGACCGAACAAGCGCCCACACCCACACCATGATGACCGATCCTTCTCCCCGGCACGAAACTTGCGGAACATCCTTCTCGACGCAGGTCGTCACACCAGCTTAAACACTCATATGCCTTCGATGGTCGAACTCAGGGGAGTCAGCAAAAGCTTTGGCTCGTTCACCGCCCTTCAGGAAACCAGCTTTTCCATCAAGGAGGGCGAGTTCATGACCTTCCTTGGTCCTTCCGGTTGCGGAAAGACCACTTGCCTCCGAATGATCAGTGGCTTCGAACAGCCCACACGCGGAGAGATATGGATCGACGGGAAAGACGTGACCCAGGATCCGCCCTACCGCCGGGACGTGAATCAGGTTTTCCAAAGCTACGCCCTGTTCCCCCACCTCACGATTTACGAAAATATCGCTTTCGGACTCCGTATGAAAAAAGTCCCGACTGCCAACATCAAAACCAAGGTGAACCGGGTCGTGGAAATGACCTCGCTCGGGCAATTCGTGGATCGCA
>JBGSVX010000368.1:0-3809 GCA_041752795.1 Terrimicrobiaceae bacterium | reverse complement strand
ATCGCTGGTGACCCTGAGTGGTCGCCCAAAGCCGGGGAGGCGGCAACCCTCTCGGTTCGGCCGGAATGTTGGACCTTCACCGGAGAGCCCGGTAGCCGGAATTCCTGCACTGGCCGCATCGGCGACAGTGTCTATCTCGGTGAGGTCGCCCAATACCAATTTCAAGCCGCCGGTCAGACCCTCAAAATTTTTGAATTGAACCCGAGGGTTTCTGCGCGGTCCGGGGAAAAAGATTTCACGGTCAGCGTTGCGCCGGCGGACGTTATCGTTTTACGGAACTGACATGCTGCGCGCGGTCATCGTTCTTGTGGCTCTGGCGATTGTGGTGGGGCTGCCATTTGCGCTTAAGCCTGAGGAGAACTTGCTTGCTGAGGCGGATGATTCTTTGGTGATTATTACGCCTCACAATGAGGCCATCCGTTACGAATTTTCTCGGGCCTTCAACGAATATTACAAATCCAATACCGGGCGGAGTGTTCGCATTGATTGGCGCATGCCGGGAGGCACGAGTGAGATTGCCCGATACTTGAAAGGCGAATATTTTGCGGCCTTCGAGTATTACTGGCGTCAGAGCGGCAAGGAGTGGACCCCGGAAGTTCAGGCCGCTTTTGACAATCCCAAAATCGAGCTTCCGGCGGATGCGGGAATGGATTCGATGGGGCAGGCCGCACGGCGGACCTTTTTGAATTCCGAGGTTGGCATAGGCGTGGACTTGTTTTTTGGTGGAGGTGCTTTTGATTTTACGAGTCAGGCCGGAGCGGGGCGGTTGGTGGATTCGGGCATATTGAAACGGCATCCCGAGTGGTTCACAGAAAACTCGATTCCGCAGATTGTCTCCGGGGAGGAATTTTTCGATCCCCAGGGCCGGTGGATTGGGGCGGTCATTTCCTCATTTGGAATTTGTTACAACACGGACTCTCTCAAAGCGCTGGGCATCGAGCAATTGCCGGCGGGTTGGCAGGATCTTGGAAATCCGGAATTTCTCAAGCAGGTGGCTCTTGCAGACCCGACGAAAAGTGGCTCGGCCGCAAAAGCGTTTGAGATGATTATTCAGCAGCAAATTCAGGAGCGCATGTCAAAATCTGCAACCCGGGAAACAGCGGTTGCTAACGGTTGGCTTGCTGGCCTGCAACTCATTCAGCGCGCATCCGCCAACGCCCGTTATTTCACAGATGCTGCATCCAAGGTGCCCGTCGATGTCGCGCAGGGAGATGCCGCAATTGGCATGTGTATTGATTTCTACGGGCGGTATCAAAGCGAAGCCGTGCAGGTGGGGAACGGTCATTCCCGTCTGCAATATTTCACACCGTCCGGCGGTTCCTCAGTAGGTGTGGACCCGATCGGTCTGCTGCGTGGTGCTCCAAATCCCGAAGTGGCCGCTCATTTTCTCGACTTTGTGTTGTCGGTGGGAGGTCAGAAACTTTGGAACTTTGAAGTTGGAACTCCCGGGGGCCCGAATCGCTACGCCCTGCGCCGCTTGCCGGTCCGCAAAGAACTTTACGCTCCGGAGTTTGAGCAATACCGGTCAGACCCCACCGTGTTCCCTTATGAGGAGGCCAAGCTCTTCACCTATGTCCCGGCATGGACGAGTCCGCTGTTCAAAACCATGAGTTTTATTATTCGCGTAATGAGCCTTGATCCCCACGATGAGCAGGTTGAGGCATGGAAAACCCTTGTGGCTGCTGATTTTCCACCACGCGCAACCGAACGGTTCTCGGACCTCTCGGCGGTTAGCTACTCCCAGGCTGTGGAGACAATCAAACCCGCGCTGTCCTCTGCTGATCGCATCAAAGAAGTCCAACTCGCCAAGGCCCTCGGTGATCACTTTCGCAAACAATACCGTGAAGCTGCCGAACTCGCACGTCAGGGAAAATAACCACCTCGCACCATGAGCAATGCTCTCGCCAAACTGGTCTATGTCGTCACCGGACTGTTCTTCTTTTTCTTTTTCCTCTGGCCTATTGGCGAAACGTTATGCGGTGCATTTTTTGATAATTCCGGAACGTTTACCATGGCCTATATTGCCGAGGTTTTCCGGAATCCCATCTACCTTGAGGGCTTATCGAATGCGTTTTGGCTGGCGGTTTGGAGCACGGGATTAACTGTTCTGATCGCGCTGCCGCTGGCCTTTGTCTCGGACCGCTATTTGTTTCCCGGCAAGAGTCTGTTGTCGGCCCTGGTTCTGATTCCCATGATTCTTCCCCCCTTCGTGGGAGCCATCGGAATCAAGGCGATCCTCGGTCAGGCCGGGTCCCTCAATGCCCTGCTCTCCGACATGGGACTCATCTCGGAACCGCTCGACTTTTTGGGTCAGGGCCGCTTCTGGGGCATCGTCGTCATGAATGCCCTGCACCTTTATCCGATTTTGTATCTGAACCTGGTGGCGGCCCTTGCCAATGTGGACCCCGCCATGGAAGAGGCCGCAGAAAACCTTGGATGCACCGGCCTGCGCAAATTTTTTAAGATCACGTTGCCTTTGATCATGCCCGGCCTTTTTGCTGGCGGGACGATTGTTTTTATCTGGGCCTTCACTGAGTTGGGGGTGCCACTCATGTTTGAGTTCACCCGTGTTACTTCCGTGCAAATTTTTGGTGGCATCAAGGACATCGGCGGCAATCCCTTCCCTTTTGCTTTGGTTGCGGTGATGCTGGCATCAACCGTCGTTTTGTATGCAGGAGGAAAATTCCTCTTTGGACGCAATACTCATGCCATGATGGCCAAGGCCACGAGTCAGGGCGGCCCTCGAAAAATCCCTTTTCTCGGTGCCTCCCTTTGCACGTTTCTTTTCGCCTCGGTGACATTCCTTGCGATCCTGCCCCACTTGGGCGTCATCCTCGTGGCGTTCTCCCGCGATTGGTATGGCACAATCCTTCCCGCAGGCTTCACACTCGAAAACTTCGAAGCGGCCCTGGGTCATAACCTGACCCTTCCCTCCATCCAAAACAGTCTCAAATACGCAGGCCTCGCGACGATCATTGACATCGTGCTGGGCATTGCCATTGCTTACGTCGTGGTTCGCACCAAACTGCCTGGACGTCAGATCCTGGATGCTCTTGCGATGTTGCCATTGGCGGTGCCGGGTCTTGTGTTGGCGTTTGGCTATTTGGCCATGACCCAGGACGGAAAACTTTTTGAGGCACTCAATCCCATCAGCTACGATCCGCTGCTGATTCTTGTGATTGCCTACAGCGTCCGGCGACTCCCGTATGTCGTACGCTCTGCCGCCGCCGGATTCCAGCAAACCAGTGTGACCCTCGAAGAAGCCGCTCAGAATCTGGGGTGCCCGCCATTCAAAGCCCTCCGCCGAATCACGATTCCGCTCATTATGGCCAACCTCCTGGCTGGCGGTCTGCTCGCCTTTTCGTTTGCCATGTTGGAGGTCAGCGATTCGCTCATCCTTGCCCAAAAGCAACAGGACTTCCCGATCACAAAAGCAATCTACGAACTCTATCAACTTCTCGGTGATGGCCGCTTCATCGCCAGTGCTCTCGGGGTTTGGGCCATGGCTTTCCTCGGCGTCACTATCATCGGTGCCAGCCTGATCATGGGCAAAAAACTCGGAGCCATCTTCCGGGTCTGAGGCGCGATTTTGCAGGAGACTTGAGATCAGGCCATCTGCAGGTGAAAATCCGTTCAAAGCCGGGTTCCCGGAATGAGCGGGTGCCCTTGCAGAAATGCCCGCGCATCAAGACGTCGTCCTCCGGCCAGTTGGACAGAGTCGAGTGACAGTGCTGCTTCGCCGGTGGCGATAATCAGAGGGGCGTTTTCCTGAGGCGGGAGAATAGTTCCGGCGGGTCCTGAAGCAGCAA
>JBGSVX010000367.1:0-5002 GCA_041752795.1 Terrimicrobiaceae bacterium | reverse complement strand
CAGAAAGCGACAACATGGCCATCACTGCGATGGCGATGCCGTAGAGCCCTGCAAACTAGAAGGATAACAAAATGGCGATGCCGATAAAACCGACCGGGAGAGCCGTGGCATGATGCCCGACGCTCAAGCCTGTGATGATGTTGGTGGCATGACCCGTCTCCGATGCTTTTGCGATGCGGCGGACCGGACTGTATTCCGTGGAGGTGTAGTAGTTTGTGATCAGCAAGACCACATAGGTCATGACCAATCCCACGAGCGCCGCACAATAAATTTGCGTCGCGCTTCGCACGCCCATACCGACAATTTCCAAGCCCTGCGGGAAGAGAGCCTGCGTGATTGGCCAGAAACAAACTGCGGATAAGACCGCACTCACGAGCACGCCTCCCTGAAGCGATTTGGTCGGAGAAACTTTGGCTAAGTTTACAAAAAGCACACCCGCAATGGCACCAAAGACGGCCACCCCGCAGAGCAGAAACGGATAGAGGATTGCGGCCGCCGAGCCAGCGGTCAGAAGAAACCCAACCAGCACCGCGCCAATCAAGCTCACGGCATAGGTTTCAAAAACGTCCGCCGCCATGCCTGCACAGTCACCGACATTGTCACCCACGTTATCCGCAATGGTTGCCGGATTCCGGGGATCGTCTTCATCAAGATTGCTTTCGATTTTCCCTACCAGATCGGCTCCGACATCCGCCGCTTTGGTGTAAATTCCTCCGCCGAGGCGTGCAAAAACGCTGATCAAACTCGAACCAAGCGCCAGCCCGACAAGAGTCATCACCGCCGCTTTCAATCCAAGAAAATGCACAGCAATCAGGTAATATCCTCCAACCGAAACCAGGGCCAGTCCGACTACGAGCAGGCCGGTGACTGCTCCCCCATTGAATGCCACCTTCAGGGCCTCGAAGGCACTCACAGAAGCAGCCTGAGTGGTCCGCACATTGGCCAGCACGGCAACCCGCATGCCCACATACCCGGCAAGGAGGGAGCAAACCGCGCCAACAAGAAATCCTAAAGCTGTTGGCAGATCGCGGAAGGTCCACAGGGCAATAAAAATGATCACGGCAATGGCCGAGATCGTGGCGATCTGACGATTCAAATATGCGCGGGCCCCTTCCTGAATGGCTCCGGCAATTTCTTTCATTCGCTCATTTCCAGCAGGCATGGAAATCACCTTACGGATCAAACCACCGGCAAAAAGCAGAGCAATAACACCACTGGCAAGGGCCAACTCAAAACCATGAGAGAGAAGAATGTTCATAACAAAAAAACGGGGGGAAGCGGCAGAAGATAGGCAAGGCCGCAGGAAAATCAATGACCGATTTACGGATTGATCACGACGCTGGTTCCGACCTCCACCAAATCGTAGAGTTCGGCGATATCCCGATTCCTCATGCGAACGCAGCCGTGACTGGCAGGAGTTCCAATGGATTTTTCCTGATTCGTTCCGTGGATGTAAATGTAGCGGTCGTGGGTATTCGCATTGGCCTCATCCAGCCCGGAGAGCCAAAGAATGCGGGTTAGCACAAGGTCCTCGTCGCCTTCTCCATAGGCAATATCGCCGGTGGAAGCGCGGGCACGAAACACAGCCCCCAAGGGAGCACCATCACCAAACTTTTCCGAAATGACAAAGCGGCCAACAGGCGTTTTGAAACTCCCCTCTTCGAATCCCAAACCAAATCGGGACGTTGAAACCGGATAAACCCGCTCGATTTGGGGTCCACGAAAAAGGGTCATGCTCTGACCCGGCACGTCAACAACCAGGGCACTCTGGTCGAGGAAATTCAAATCATGTTCCAAATTCATCCTGCGGTCTTCCGGGCAAGAAATTGACCACGTCCCGGCGTGCCAACAAATTTTCCGTTCTGGACGGCAATTTCTCCTCGTAGAATGACAGCCTCCGGTCGCCCGGTAACCTCCCGTCCCTCAAAGGCATTGTAGTCAAGGTTCATGTGCTGGGTCTTGACCGACAGCGTGTGTTTCGCTGTGGGGTCATAGACCACAAGATCCGCATCTGCTCCAAGTTGAATGGTGCCCTTGCGGGGAAAGAGGTTAAAGATCCGGGCTGCATTGGTGCTCGCGATTTTGACAAACGTGTGAAGGTCGATGCGACCGGTTAGCACGCCTTCGCTGAAGAGCAGGTTCCCCCTGTCTTCAATGGCGGGAATGCCATTGGGGATTTTTGTGAAATCCTCACGCCCCATGGGTTTTTGGGTCGCAAAGTCGAATGGCGCGTGATCGGTTCCGACCGTATTAACAAGGCCCTGACGCAAAGCATTCCACAACACCTCTTGATTGGCCTTGTCCCGAAGCGGGGGGGACATCACATATTTGGCCCCTTCAAAATCCGGAAGCTCTGCAAACGTTTTGTCGAGGGTCAGGTATTGGATCAGAGTTTCAACCCAAACCGTCACGCCGCGCAATCGGGCCCGGATGGCCTCTTCCAAGGCTTCGCGGCAGCTCAGGTGCACGATGTAAACCGGCGCGCCAATCAATCCGGCAAAGGACATCAAATGATGCACCCCCTCGGCTTCCACGCGTGGGGGCCGGCTGTCATAATGCGCCTCCGTCCCGGTCCGGCCCGCAGCCAGAAGCTGCTTTTGAAGTTCGGAAACCAGGGTCTCATTTTCACAATGCGCCGTGGTCACGACTCCAAGTTCCTTCGCAAGCGACAAGGTCCGGAACAACTCGGAATCATCGATCCCGAAGGCTCCCTTATACGCCAGAAAAATTTTGAAGGACTGCACGCCGGCTTCCACGATGCGGCGGAGTTGGTCAGCCGTTGAGTCAGTAAATTTGGTTACCCCCATGTGAAACGTGTAGTCACAGTACGCCTTGCCCTCAGCCTGTTCGCGCCATGTGTTGAACCCCTCCTCCGGCTCTTCCGCCCGGCTGGGACAACACATATCAAAAATCGTTGTCGTTCCACCGATCAAAGCCGCACGGGTGCCGGTTTCATAGGAATCCTTCGAGTAGGTTCCCATGAACGGCAGGTAAATATGCGTGTGCGGATCAATGAAACCGGGAAACACAAACTTCCCCGTGGCATCAATCACTTCCGTTCCCGCAGGCGGATCAATCCTGGATTCAATCCGCGAAATGGTTTCTCCCTCGCACAAAATATCCGCAACAAATCGGGACGATTCCGTGACAATATCCCCACCTTGGATGAGCAGTGCCATAGCGGCCTATCTCATCGCCAACCCCGTGGATGGTCAACTGTGATTTTGCATCATTATCCAATGCCAGCCCCTTGGGGCATTCACCCCATTGTTCGATATGCTGGCTCATTCTATTTTGTGCTGATGAAAACACTTAGCAAATCGTTGATCAGAAAATATTCCCCTCTGCTGTTTCTGCCTGGCTTCAGCATTCTCAGCTTCCCTGCCCAGGCACAATTGGAACAGGTCGTTCAAGTTCCTGTTGGCATTGCCAAAAAAGTGGTGCGCACCGTGGACCGCGAGATTTTGCAACGTCAGTTGTCCCTGCCTCCCCGTGTGGTGGTTGTGGAAACCCGGGAGCCCGCGCCCGTTGTGGATTCCGTGACGGTGATCAAGACAAACCAACCCCGCCGCGTTTACAACACCGAGCGCAACGTGGTGGTCGTTGAAGAACAGGGAGAAACCCGCGAACTCACCTATGTGACCCTTCCCGTTTTGTTTGAGGTGGAGACAAATGATTTGCTCGACCAGGAGTCCCGCTTGGCACTGGAAGAAGTTGCACAAGCGATTGTGGCGATCAGCCAGGAATCCCCGGGAACACAATTCGAAATTGAGGGCCATACAAGCACCGAGGGAACGGATCAATTCAACATGGACCTTTCCGCTGCCCGCGCAAAACGTGTGTATGATGAACTCACTCAACGCTACAATATCCCTCCCAGCCTTCTCACCGCCAACGGATACGGAGAAAACTTTCCCTCATTCCCCAATGGCACCGAGGAAGAAAAACAACTCGACCGCCGTGTGCTGGTCGTGAGGACAAAATAAGAACCGGGAGAATTTCCCGAGTGGGTTGTTCGCAATCCCCCTCGGGAATTGATGGCGGATTAATCACATGCGGCCGGATGTGATCTCCTAGAAAAGCATTGTGCTTGATCGGCGGGTTTGCGATTTTGGGGTCATGGCATCTCCTTCGGTCTCCCTTGAAGAGGTGTCCCACCTTGCGCTGAATTTCGGGCGCATTTTGTTTCAGAGCAATGCGGACACCGAAGAGGTTCAGGAATCTGTGAGGCGGTTTGCGGCGGCGTTTGGATGTGAGGCCAAGATGTTGCTCACCTACGAAACTCTTCTGCTCACGATTTCCCTGCAGGGGGAATTTCGAACCAAAGCCGGCAATCGCGTTCCAGCCATGGGAGTTAATATGGCCACGGTGGCTGCGGCCAAGTCCCTGCTGACCGAGATTGAAGGCGGCCTCAAGGACCTTGGGGTTATTCGTTCACGCCTTTTGACCATCGAAACCCAGCCACCAATTTACGCTGAGTGGGTTGTGGTCCTTGGGCTCAGTTTGACGGCAGCAAGCCTCAGTCGGTTGTTCGGCGGTGACTGGTCCACCTTTTCTGTTGCGTTCGGAGCGGCGGTCATTGGGACATGGTTGCGCCTCAAGATGGGGAAGCGCGGATGGAATCTTTTTCTTGTGGCCTTCCTAACCGCTGCGGTCAGCGGGGCGATGGCGGGGCGATGGCGGGGGTTGGCGTGTTGCTTCATTGGAGTCAGCAACCAGCCCTTTGTTTTCTTGCGACGGGAATGATTCTTGTGCCGGGCGTGCCACTCGTGAATTGCGTGCAGGATATGATCAAAAATCATATGACCCTTGGGATCTCGCGCCTTGGGTTTTCTCTTCTGCTCACGCTCTCGATTGGCGTGGGACTTTTTGTAGCCTCACTTGTCACCGGAGTTCAAATTCCCGTTCCTGAAATTTCCGAATTGCCGCCGCTGCCGGAGGACGCCCTGTTTTCCGCACTTGCGGCCTGCGGATACCTGTTTCTTTTTAATGTGCCCCTTCG
>JBGSVX010000366.1:0-3517 GCA_041752795.1 Terrimicrobiaceae bacterium | reverse complement strand
TGATGAAAGTGGCTCCCGAGCAATCCATGAATCAGGCCAAATTCCACCTTGCCCGATTTGTTCAACTCGTTGACGGCAACCCTGTGCAGGCCGAGATCACCTACAAAGATCTCCTGCAAGCCAACCCGGCAGATGTCACCGTCCGCATGGAACTCGTGAAACTCTACCTCAGCCAAAAACGATACGAAGAGGCCGTGGACCAAACCCTTCTGGCATTGAAGGATCTCCCCGCACCCCAACAACAACAAGTCGCTTCAGAGGTCATCAATGTTTTGGTCTCCGCTGGCAAACAGGATGCGGCCGACCGGATCCAAAGTTACAACGGCAAAAAACAAAATTGAGAATTCCCATGGCAACTGGAAAAGACCGCCTAGTTTTCCTTATTCCTGACCTCACCACCCAATGAATATTGCAATCATCATTCCATGCCTGAATGAGGAAAAAACCGTCACATCTGTGGTTTCAGCATTTTCCAAGGAACTCCCCGACGCTCGCATTTACGTCTTCGACAATAATTCAACTGATCGCACAGCCAAGTTGGCAACTGAGGCCGGAGCAATCCTTGTGTCATCTCCAAGAAAGGGCAAAGGTGCGGTTCTGCGTCATGCCTTTCGCGATATTGATGCCGATATTTATGTGATGGTTGACGGGGATGACACCTATCCTGCGGAGGCGGTGCATTCGATGCTGGAATTGGTCAAAAATGGTGCGGACATGGTCTGCGGAGATCGACTAACTGGAGGCCAGTATTCCAAAGAAAACAAACGGCCACTTCACAGTTTTGGCAACAGATTGATCTGTGACTCCATTCGTTTCCTCTTCAACAGAGACATCAAAGATGCTCTAACCGGCTACCGTGCCATGTCCAAGCGCTTTGTAAAAAACTGTCCGATTTTGATCGATGGTTTTGCAGTGGAAACCGAGATGACCATTCATGCCATCGACAAGCTTTTTGACTTTTCGGAAATCAGTGTGGCCTACAGGGATCGGCCTCCGGGAAGTTTTTCCAAATTGGATACATTTTCCGATGGATTAACTGTGATGAGATCAATCCTCTGGTTGTTCAAGGATGCGAAACCACTGATATTCTTCTCATTCCTGTCAGCAGCCCAAATTGCCATCTCCCTTTTCATCTTTGCCATTTTTGCATCCAACCCGGATGATAATTTTTTCGCTATTATTCCAGGCATCATATTTTTTCTGACATCGGCAATCACTTTTGCAACCGGACTTATGCTTGATTCCGTCGTGCGATTCCAAAGGGAGCAGTTCGAAATCAGGATGATGAACATAAACAAAGCAGGCAAATGAAACCCACAATACGTGAATCTGTGGAGGTATTTTCCACGCTGACCGACCCAAACAATGAACGCAACATCTACGCCCACCCAAACCCTCTCGCTCGCGACATTTTTTGGCAACGACTCGAACACCTTCTAGAAGGCCTGAAGATTTCCAATTGCCAACCAAAACGAATCTTGGACTTTGGCGGAGGCAGCGGCGCATTTTTGAAGGGCCTTTGCCAAACATTTCCCGAATCACAAATTGATGTTATCGATCTCGATCCTGCGGATGCTGCAAAAGTTAAAGCCCACTACGGCTTGGATTCGGTTTCCATATATCAAGCAAACATCGAAACATGGGTTCCTGATGAAAAATATGAACTCATCATCGCGACAGACGTCCTGGAACACTTCCGAGATCTTGAAATCCCCCTGAAAGCAATAAAGTCGTATCTAAAGCCAAACGGACTCCTCGCCATTTCCGTACCGACTGAAAACCTCCTGTATTTGGCTGGGCGCATTGTACTCAACAAAACAAAACCTGCCGACCATTTCCACCCTGCAACATTTATTCTCAATCGAATTAAACAAGCGGGTTTTCATCCGGTCTGGAAGGATATGTCACCCCGCATTTGCTTGCTCAGAATACAATTATTTCAGTTAGCGATCTTCAGGACCCCTAAGAATATCTGATTTGCTCACACGCTTTGAGATTATTAAACCCAAATAAACATGAAAATCAAATCGCGTTGGCTCCTGATAATTCTTGTTCTTGGAGCGATTTTTAATGTGGCCTCGTTCTATGCACCACATTCCGAGGGCGATGAGGTGACTTATTTGACGATTTCCCGGTATATGGACTGGAATTTGAGCAGTTACACTACGCGCTTTTATGATCCAGTCAGATCCTATCCAAACAAGCTTTTTCGAGCGGACATTTTTTTGCATCCACCACTTTTTCCTTGGATTCTCAAGGTCGGGTGGACTCTGGAATCCCCTGTTTTGATAGGACTTCTATTTAACACAGCCACAAAAATCATTGTCTCGGTATTAGTTTATTGTATTTGCCTTCAGCTTCGCGTCGGCCAGATACCCAGTTTTGTTGCTGGGATGATGGTCGCGATGGATCCCGTTCTTGGATTTATCTCATCCAGGCTTCTCACCGATATCTATCTGACATTAGGGATTATATTAACCTTGTTCGTTTTGATTAGAGGAGTTGTCAAACACTCATTAGGTAATCTTATTTTGGCATCATTCTGCTTTTGTGTCGCACTCAATTCAAAATTTCAGGCTGTTATTTTTCTTCCTCTATTTTTTATGGCTTGGAGCTATTGTTGTTGGGTAATTTGCAAAGCGGCTCCTTCCGCACAGAGTCGAATTTTTTTCACGGCCGCATCTTCTCTTGCCATACTTATAGTTTTTGGACTCTTTCATTTCATCCGACTTTACTTTGCCTATGGAATCGCTGGAGTTTATGATCTCATCTATACAATTGAAGTTCCTCTCAACCAATTTGTACTAAGGATGGAGAGACGAAGCATTTTTCCAATGATTTGTTATTTACTGGTTCTTCAACCATGGATTTTGATTCTTTTTGCGCCCACGTCGTTGAACACAGTTATAAAAAACTTAAAAGCACGTCCCGAGATACTCATCCTCTGTGGTTTTATCATTTATACAATATTAGCTGTCTCGTTTTCTCCATTTCAACAAGAGAGATATTGGGCGCCGGTTTTTCCACTATTAGCCGTTGTGCTAATGTTTGTCCTCGACTCCGAGTTAAAGTTAAAGCCGAGATGGTTTGCCTCTTGGAAGGTCTCTGCACTGGCCGCCTCCTTTGCCGTCATGGTGCTTACAAATTATACGACAAATGTTCTTACTGCCGGCGTTGCAACTGCGGAAGTGATTCCAATAGTGTTACATGTTTTTCCATTTTTACGATTGGAAGGCAGTCCTTTCTGTGGATTTTAGCAGGGCCCGAGACTCAGGGGATATGCCGTAAACCTCATGCTCTCTAAACTGGCTCTGTCGTCTCTTTATCGCAGTCCGATTGGGCGCTGATTGGACGATATGCAAAATAAAAAAGAATGTGGCGCTTCGTCGAAATGAGTG
Organism: Terrimicrobiaceae bacterium; assembly: GCA_041752795.1. Taxonomy (GTDB): domain Bacteria; phylum Verrucomicrobiota; class Verrucomicrobiia; order Chthoniobacterales; family Terrimicrobiaceae; genus JAJTZA01. Next base: position 119 of record JBGSVX010000366.1, on the reverse strand, counting down.
GGTGAAACGAACCGGTTTGATGGGGGCTGTGCGCCCCCAAACCCCGCAGCGCTCGCCGCGCCAGGCGTTCCGGGGGGGGGGGAGATGATGGGGTCCTTCGGACCGGGGATTGATTGCTG
>JBGSVX010000365.1:0-3296 GCA_041752795.1 Terrimicrobiaceae bacterium | reverse complement strand
GCCACCGCCCCCACCACCACCACCACCTCCTCCCCCGGATAACTATTGGATCTATCCTGACAACAGAGATTGATCTGGCCCTCTTATGATTGCATACACATGGTCCGTTGGCCTCAAGGCGCTCTATGACAAGGCGGTTTCCGAAAATCGGAATGGGAATCTCGCCCTAGAAACCTACTTTTCTGAAGCGCAAATCAAGAGCCTTGCTACGATTGGGCTCCGGCCAATCAATGTTTACGATTACGCAGAAGACTTCGTGAAATACGGGGAGCCCGACTGGGAAACTTTTCTGTTGGTCGCGGCAGCGCGACGGGATTATTTCCTGCATGAACAACGCGGAACCTTGAGTGTCGCAGAGATCGACTCCTCAGACCTGCCCGCCAAAACTGACAAACTCGAAGGCATCGAGTGGCTTCCACGTATCCTCCGCAAGGCGCAGTGCTTTCTGGAAGGCGGGTTGTGTCATGACATCATGTATGGCTGTGGGGGCGACCGGAACTTCTTAAAATCCCATGGCATCCATCCTGCGGATTTGCTGCGTGTGGTCTGGGCTTCGCGGGGGGATTCTGGAAAAGTGCTGAACTATCTGCGCGAGTTCGGAACGGTCAAAACGAGCTGAAACGCTTTTTTATCAAAGCTCCTGCCATTCAAAAAGATTTCCAGGTGATGAGTCCCGGCATGGTATGTGCGGGTTGTCACGGGGCGAATGACATGTTGCCCGGCAATGACCAGTGACTCTCCCGCTGACAGGGTGCGGGTTTTGCCTTTGAAAACTTTTTGTGTGAGACGGCCATCCTTTTTTTGGTGGTGGATGGCATAATCAAACAACACGGAAACTTTGGTTTTTCCAGAATTTCGAACCGAGAACTGATAGGTCAGGCTGTCGCCCAGACGGAGGGATTCTGGAGAAATTTCGAATGTTTCGACGATCAGGTACTCCGGGTGATAAAACCCAAAAAACTCCAACGTTTGCGGATGGCCCTTTTTCAGAAGGGTTCTTGCCGCGTGTTTTGCAAGGCGTTCAAAATGTGGACCTCCTGATTTCTTCCACCGGCCGAGAGTTTTCAGAACAACTTCCGGATGTTGTTTGGAAAAATCGTTGAGGTGATTTGCCACCGATCGCCGAACATAATCAGAGGGGTCATTCCAAAGCCGGTCCAGAAGGGGAAGGGTCATCTGGGGATTTTCCATGATGGCCGGCAACCGTTCCCCCCATGGCAGGAGCGGACGGGATCCCTCACTCACCAACCGCCGCACATGTTCATTCGGGTCCGTCGCCCAAACAGTGAGCACCTCGAGCGTGTCGTGAAGTCGATCACGAAGAAAAGGTCGAATGGCAAACTCCGAGGTGAAACGTTTGGTGATTTCGCGCAGGGCCTTCATCGCAGCGGAAAAATCCCCGAGTCCCCGCCGGGAGACAATCTCACCAAGCGGCCAGACGGCAAATCCCGAGAGGCCAATGAGGTCAGAGTCATCCTCCGCAAGAGCGCCACAGAGGATCTTGAACGCTGCCGCTGGCTTGCCAGGGAGTTGCTCCTCCAAACGGTCCGCCAATAGCAACATCCGGTCTTTCAGTTCCAGTGGTTCCAAGGCCTCCCCCAAACCACGAAGAAACTTCCGGCGATCAAATGCCGGCCACGCCCGCACCAAGGCATCCGATATCCCGCTTGCGGCCTCCAACGAAAATTTGTTTTTGAATGGTTCGATGCCGCCCATCGGAGCAACTCCCTGATCAGACGTCAATCCCGAGACTATTGCCAAAAGCAGTTTTCGGAGGCAAATGATGCAGGACGCCTGGTCACCGCACCGACAATTGGACCGGTAATTTTTTAGGGCGGAATCAGACCCTGAGACAACCGCGAAATCCTCTCACGGAATAATACGATTGGGCACCATTGTGATAAACGAACACGCGGCCGAACCGAAGGTCTCCAAAAAGTGCACCACCGAGTTTTCGGACATCCTCCGGGGTTTTTAACCAACTGGAGGTTTTGTTGTCAAATTTCCCGAGGTCCTGCAATTTGCGATAGTCCTCTTCGTCAAGGAGTTCGATGCCAATCCTGACCGCAATGTCCACGGCAGAATCTGCCGGCTTGTGTTCTTTGCGGGATTCCAAACCCTCCCGGTCATAACAAACACTCGTGCGCCCCTTCGGAGTTTCCAAGGAACAATCAAAAAACAAATACTCCCCGGTGGTGGCATCCTGACCTACGACATCAGGCTCGCCTCCCGTGCTTTCCATTTCGGCAAGCGACTGCAACTTTGCAGGCTGATCCCGCAGACGCGCTTCAATTTTTGACCATTGCAAACCCGAATGACGCTCAGGGTGGGCTTCAAAACGCAATTGCAAGGCCTTCAGGAGGTCTTCCGGACTGCAGCCTGAACCGGGGTCAGATTGATCCCTTTTGTTGCCCTTCGCGCGGGCATTCATGCCCCAATCGGATGCCAGACGGTTTTGAATTCCACAAAGTCTGCGATGGCTTGCAGGCTTTGATGGCTGTCGTGAGTCCAGTCAAAGCGCGTCTCGGCGGGGAGAGTCTTCACGCGTTTGATTCCATCCGCTGCACCGAGGCGCAGGGTTTTCCGGTCATTGGCCGGACACACCGCACTGATTCCACGAATGTGTTCGTGAGTCGCCATGGTTGGCAGAATTTCCTTTCGAAATCCGGTAAGCAGGTTCACGACCCCACCGGGGAGATCGCTCGTTGCCAGCATTTCCCCAAGCAGGATCGCCGCATAAGGGTTCGTTTCCGATGCGAGCGCAACCACCGTGTTGCCGCTGGCGATGATCGGAAGAATCAGCGTGAGAAGACCGAGGAGCGGCGCGGAATCCGGGGCAATGACTCCGCAGATGCCCATGGGTTCGGTGACCGTAAAATTGAAATGTGGCGACGCGACGGGATTCACCGAACCAAGGACCTGTTCATATTTGTCCGTCCAGCCGGCATAATAAACAATCCGGTCAATTGCTGCGGTCACTTCAAGACCTTTGGACGCGGGAAGAAATTCCGCAACTTCCTGTTTCCGTGCTTCAAGCATTTCGGCAAGGCGGTAAAGAATCTGACCCCGATTATACCCGCTGCGCTTTTGCCAACCGGGACCCGCCTTCGCGGCAGCCTCCACGGCGTTCCTCAAATCTTTGCGGGAACATTGCGGGATCTGGACCAAAAAATCTCCCTCCCTCCATGGAAATGTGCGCGCACTTTCCGAGCGGATAAAGGCACCACCAACATAACATTTCGGGGTTTTGGCAATGGAAAGTCGTTCAGTCATAGCATTCACAATTTGCAATAATC
>JBGSVX010000364.1:0-3290 GCA_041752795.1 Terrimicrobiaceae bacterium | reverse complement strand
GTTGCCGGCTATCGACTGGATTCGCGATTTGATCACTGGATGCTCGATGAATTTCAAGACACCAGCCGCCCGCAGTGGAAGGTGCTCTCCTCGTTTGTTGATGAGGTGGTTCAGGATGCCGGCGGGGAACGCTCCCTATTTTATGTGGGGGATACCAAACAGGCGATTTATTCGTGGCGTGGCGGCGACCCCGAATTGTTTTTTGAAGTGTGTGATCGTTACAACGCGGGAACCCAAGCCCGCATTTCTGTTGGCGAACTCGAAAAATCTTATCGTTCCACAGAAGAAATCCTCGATGTTGTGAACAGGGTTTTCGGTCATGTGCATGAGTTGGCTGAGCCATTGGGGCTTTCCGCAAAAACTGCTGACAAATGGCAGCGCGCATGGCGGAATCACTCAGCTGCGATTCCTAACTCAGATCAGCGGTCCGGCTATGTGCGATGGGTTTCGGTTGCGGACTCCGACGAAGAAGAGGGCAGTCCTCAGGATTTGGAAGTATTGAAGATTCTCCGCGAAGTCGAACCATGGGCCCGCGGGCTCAGTTGTGCCGTGCTGAAATCCAAGAATTCGGAAGTTGCCGATCTGGCCGCATTGCTGCAAGCCCACGGCGTGCCGGTTGCCGCCGAGGGCAAATCCAATCCCTGCACCGACAACCCACTCGGTCAGGCGCTCCTCGCAGGTTTGCGTTGTGTGGCCAGCCCGCAAGATTCTCAGGCCGAAATCTTTCTGAGCGGGTTTCCGTTGGGCGATGCCCTCCTCCGCGACGGGATGGAGGAATTTCGCGAAGCGGCCCTTGTCCGGATCGCCTCGACTGGTTTTGCCGCGACGCTGAATGATTGGATTGGCAACCTCGAAGGGGAGGATTTCTTGCAATCACGGGCCGAAGAATTTCTTGCTGCGGCCAGGGAATTTGATTCCTCGCGAAAACCCTCTGATGGCATTTTTGAGTTTCTGGATTTTATCAATGCGCATCAAATCACCGAAACCGAAAGCCCGGATGTTGTTCGGGTCATGACCGTGCATCAGGCCAAGGGACTTACGTTTGATATGACCATTGTTTCCGGGCTAGACGGACGGACCGCTGACCACACCACGGACTCGCTCTTTCTCGGGCCCAAACCGGCACAACCTGATTGGGGCATGCTTCTGCCAAAAAAGGATATCGCGGCTTGTGATGACGTGCTTGCAGACGCACGCGCCCTCCTCACGGAGGAGGTCGAATATGGAACCCTTTGTACGGCCTATGTGGCCATGACCCGTCCCCGTTTTGCCTTGTACCTTCTGACCAATCAACTTGGAAAAACTTCCACCGCCAAACACCTGGGACGCATGCTTTCGCTCACATTTGATGCGGACTCCTACGAAATGGGCTCTCCAAAATGGTATGATGCCCGGGACTTCACTTTTTCCCAATCGAGTGCCCCAGCGGAGGCCACCCCTCATCTTCCTCCTCCGGTTGGTTCCACTCCCAAGGCCGTTTCACCCTCCAGCCTCAGGGAAGGGCCGAATCAGGGCTCCACGGGAATATCTTCCAAAGAATCCATGCCGATCTCATCCGCTGCGATTGGCCGGGAGGTTCACCTCGCACTGTCCCGCATTCTTTGGCTCAAAGATTCTGATTTTTCCTTCGGAGCACTTTCCCCTCAGGCCGGGAAAATCCTCCGGGGCTTCCTCAAGTCCGACCTCGCCAGAACTGTGTTTTCAAAACCTGACCAGCCGGTCACGGTTCTCCGGGAGCAGGCCTTTGACGTGATGATGGACAATCAATGGGTCAGCGGAGTCTTTGACCGGGTCCACCTTTTCCATCATGACGATGGGAGCCCGACTTCTGCGGTGATTTTTGATTTTAAGACCGACTCCTCCGGCGATCTGGTGTCCCGCTACCAGCAGCAAATGAAGGCTTACAAATCCGCAGCGGTTCATTTGTTCGGTTTGGACGAAAACTCGGTCCGGGTCGAATTGGTTTCCCTTGCCGAGGCGGGGTCAAAACTTTGATTGGAAAAACCTTGACTTTTCTCCAAGTGTTTGGAAAGAAATCAGGTGCCAGCCGTCTCTTGGATTAATCCCAATCAGACCCCGCCGGCGCAACCGTTCGCATAAAATCAACATGATATGACCACGATCCTTCAAAATCCTTCTAAGACCAGCATGTCATCATCTCGCCTGAATTGGTTACAAATCGCCATCATTTCAGCAGGTATGTGTTTCCTGATGTCAGGGGAAACGAAGGCCCAGCCTGTGCCCATCATCTTTTCCAACGACTCGGGAATGAGTTCAAGTCAGGTATTCATCCAATTTCTGGGGGGTCAACCGGTGAACGGGTATTTTGTCGATGCATTTGGATCGAATCAAACATTGCAGGCCAATACATCCTACTCCCTGGATCAGCTCAGGAATCCCTCCACGGGTCAGTCTCAAATTTTTGTGACCGATTATTCCGGACGCATTTACATGAATTACGGTCCGTATGGGTTGCAGAACCTTGGGGCGGATGGCGGAGGTTACACGCCCGCTGCTGCAAATGCCGGTGATCCCAATTACAACACCCGTTACCAATACTGGGAGGCGACCATTGTTCCCGAAACGACCGGCGGTTCGACGATTTATGCAGACCTTTCGTATATTGATTTCACCGCAATCTCCTTTGACATGGCGGCACGTTACTCATCAAACAGCACCGTAAACACTATTGTGCAGAATGGGAACCAGGTCAGTGCCAACACCCAAGTGCTGGTCAATGCCACCGTGGCCAGCTCCCAGAACAGCACGCTTGCCGTCCTGCCTCAGGGAGCGTCCACGACCCTTCCCAATCAGGAATTCACGCGAGTGATCAGCCCCCAGTTCAGTGCAAACGGGACGTATCATGACTTCACTGACTACATCAATGCGCTTGGCAGCAACTCGACCGGGGTCACTTTGGCTGGTGTTTTCGTTGGCACAGGGCCTCAACCCACGGGCAATGCCACCACACAGGGGCAGACCTACAACTTCACGGGAAACTTCACCGGCAACGCCACCTCGGGGCAAATCGTCCTCCAAGCGCAGCCAAATTCCGGCAACAGCACCTCCGGGCCAACCAATCCTGGAGTCGGCAGCAATGCAACGATCACAATCACCAACGTGAACCTCAACTCCCAGGACGGCATTTATGGAAATAATGTGGTCTACACCGTGAGCGATTCCTCGGGAAATTACACAACCACTGGCATAACCAATGACGTTTACGGGCGTGTGGTCGGGGATTTGCTGGCAGGTTTGAGCTTCGGCTATGTTGGAAGCACGCAGCATTT
>JBGSVX010000363.1:0-2611 GCA_041752795.1 Terrimicrobiaceae bacterium | reverse complement strand
TCACTCCGTCCGGCCCGCTTATGTCCGCGAATGAAACGGGAAGTCGGTGTAACCTTCTGCCGTTGGTGCTGACCATGCCTTCATGTCTGCGGGCGGGTTCAACTCCCAGCCGTTTGTGAATCGCTCCACCAAGTCGGGATTGCTCAGGTAGGGACGTCCAAAAGCAATGAGGTCGGCCTGACCGGAGGAGATGGCCTCCTCTGCGGTTTCCTGGCTGTAGCCGCAGTTCCCAATGAGCGGTCCCGAGAACACTGCGCGAAAATCCGCTAGCGTCATGGGTATGCCCTGCTCATGGAAGCCGAAGGCCAGTCCATCCATCACATGCAGGTAGGCCAGGCCACAGGAGTTCAATTGGGTCGCGACATACGTGAACATCTCATGAAAATTGGAAGATCCCATATCATTGAATGCACCATTGGGTGACAAACGCACTCCCACCCGGTTTGCAGGCCAGATGGTGAGAACCGCTTCAACGACCTCTTTCAACAAGCGATAGCGATTCTCCACGGATCCGCCGTATTGGTCGGTGCGGTGATTGGTTTTCGAATCGAGGAATTGATTGATCAGATAGCCATTGGCCGCGTGAATTTCCACTCCATCGAATCCTGCGGCCTGTGCTCGTTCTGCCGCCAAGCGGTAATCCTCCACCACGGATGCCACCTCGTCAGTCTCCAGTGCACGTGGTGTCTCGTATGGCTGCTTGCCGACCGGTGTGTGAATCTCGTCTCCATTGATTTTGATGGCCGATGCGGACACGGGAAGTTTGCCCTGATGAAAGCTGCTGTGCGATGCACGGCCACAGTGCCAGAGCTGGAGAAAGATCGGCGTGCCACGGGCATGCAAAGCCGACGTGATTTTCTGCCAGCCGGCCACTTGCGCATCATTATAAATCCCAGGTGAATCCACCCAGCCAATCCCCTGTTCGGAGATCGTCGTGGCCTCCGCGATGATCAATCCCGCCGAAGCGCGCTGGGTGTAATATTCAACCATGAGATCATTCGGAATGCGTTCGGCTCCGGCCCGGCCACGGGTGAGGGGTGCCATCACCACGCGGTTGCGAAGCGGGAGTCCTCGCAGATCAAAGGGTGAAAGCAGATGTGGCGATGTGGTCGTTGTGGTGGTCATGGTTTTTGTGTTTGGTTTAAATTGAGTGGGCTTTGAAGAAAGCCATGGAAAAGTTGAAGCGTTGATATCGCCCATGCTTAAGCACTTTTCAAACGCTTCATCGAACGTTACGACATTCCGGGTGAAATTGGAGCAATATCTGAAAACCCGGCCGAGGGGAGCGATTCACGAACGGTTGGGAGTTGAATCCGGCCTTAGACATGAAAGCATGGTTAGCGCCGACTTCCCGTTTCATCCGGGAAAAAACTCCCAGCGTTCCTCCGCGATTTTTATGCGAAGCAGCCATTTGCGCGGATCGCGAAACGGGTTTGGCTATTTTCCATGCTCGCGCTAATGGTTGCTGTCTCAAAAAATCTGCAGGCAATCCGAGCGGAGCCATGAATGAAAATTTGGAAAATTGATGTGTTACAAAAAAAACTGGGAAATGGACCACTGAGCGATCACCGATCAAGCATGGAGAGGGGGGCAACCACTGCGGGATATTCTCAATCAATTTTGATCATCATGCTTGTTTCTTAAGGCTCAAGCCCGGCGTGGAAATAAGGTGGTTGCGGTTGTGGCGACGGCAAGGAGGAGGATGATGACAGACCAGGCGTTGGCTCCACGGGTGGAGACAATATTGAGGCGGAGGCTCAGCGGAGTTTCGCCGTCGACTTGGATGCTTCGGGTGAAGGTGAGGATTTTTCCTGTTTCCGGGATGGTAATGTCGATAGCGCCGGGGGCGGGTTCCGCGGCGAGTTGTTGTTCCACGATGCGGCCAGCGATGCCGCGGAGGGCGGAGTTTTCTTCCACAGTGTTGCCCATCAGGAGTTGGTCCATTTGCTGGGGATCGAAGTTGGTTCGGCCCTGCATGAACGGGTTGGCGGTGGCGGCTTGTTCGAGTTGTTCGTTGCGGGTGGAGTCGTTGCTTTTGTTGTCGAGGTAGAGGCGTTGGCGTCGCGTGTTGAGACCAACGACCGCCTGTTGGGTCTTGAGTGTTTTCAATTGAACCCGGGCATCTTCGTTGGAGGCTTCATCGAGGGCAAAGGCGTTTGCGGCTTTGCTGAGTACCTCACCGGCTTGCTGTTGTTCGCCTTGGCGGAGGAGTGAGTTGGCTTGATCGATCAAGGCAGCGGCTTTTTTTGCTTCGATCGAGCGATTGGTGGAAGCTTGGGCGACGTAATCGCTGAGACCGAAGCGTCCTGCAGATTTTTGGCCCATCAGGCGAAGTCCTCCGGAGGAACCGTCGATGGCATAGCCGGGCGGAACGACGATGCTCCAGGAAACGTTGACGAGTGGGACGTTGAGACGTGGGCCGATGAGATCGAAGCGACCGCGTTGGGCATTGGGGACCGCATAGACCAAGCGAATCTTGGCGGAGCGGTCGGAGTCGGTGTTTGGCGAAACGCTGAGAAGGTAGGCGTCCCCTTCCCGGACGACGCTGACACTTTCATCATTCACAAAAGCCGTGAAAAGGCGGGCATCCTTCGGGAGGTTTATGCGGAGG